>WAQR01000162.1 GCA_015520145.1 Candidatus Hydrothermarchaeota archaeon | reverse complement strand
TTTTACCTGATCCACTTCTATACCTCTGTTATATTATGATATAATAATACAAAGGCATATATAAAAGTCTTATGCACCATATAAATATCTGCTATATCCTAAACCACTCCCCATTACACTTTTACAATGCCAAGTATGTCAGTCAAGTATGCCTGACCTAAGTCCAGATAAAATCAACTGGGTCACACATTCCAGTTCTCATCCAGATATTTCTCTATCCTGGACGAGTCTATCGGCCCGACCAATACCTCCCACCCTGTCTCGTCCTCAATATCTCCACTAATCCTCGCAGTCATTGCCGGGATGATTATCTTTTTGTGGTTCACTTTCTTAGATATCCCGGATTTCTCGATTGCTTCCTTAACAAGAGAGGCGGTGAGTTTCCCACCTGCCATTGCAGGTTCGACTGCCAGGCCCTCGGTATCGACGACCAGGAGGTAACATGAGACCTTACTTGACTCGATATCGCCTGCTACCGTGTAGTATGTCAGCGCGAAATTGGTTGTCAGAAGTACAGGGGAATTCTCATTGGGAGAGCCGATTGTATAATATTTTGCATCCACCCTGATAGGAACCCTTGGGTCTGTGTAGATGTTCTGCCTCAGGGTCAAAAGCGGTAGAATCGACCAGGTATTGAGAGAGTGAAGGATTAGGATATCGCAATAGCGAAGGATCTGCGAGGCTGCAAGAGATGCCTCGGCCATTGCCCCTTCTATCGGGTCTTTTTCAGAAAGCCAGCTTACGATAGGTGTGCCTATAATCGGGAAACCCAGCGCCTTTATGCCTCCTGCCCGGCTTAAAGCAGAGGTATCTCTCACGTTTAGACCGCCCTCTATTGCCATTCTCCTGACCATCAGGAGGTCTTCCATCATCTGACCGAATCTTTCACCTGCAGGATAAGAACCTACGTCAAGTACTATCTCTTCAATTCCTTTTTCCAGGAGCTCATGGACAATGTCGATTAAGCCCTGGATATCTCCTGGAGACGAAGCTACTACAGGACATCTGTATTTCAATGCCAGGGAAGAAACAGCTTCAAGGTTATCTTTTGTTGCAGCATATATCAGCGGCTTTCTGTCAACTGCTATCTCGAGTCCTACTTCCAGGAACTCCGGGTCATATGAGCAGAGGATAATAGGAAGGTTTGATTTTTCGACAGCTGTAAGGACGGTGTCTCCGAACTTTGTCAGGTCGTTGCTTTTTGATCTGACTGCGATACCCTGGAGTTTCAGGCTCTGACCTACCCTGACTATCTCAAAGTTATTTATCTTTTTAATCCTCTCTAAAAGCGCATCAGATTCCATCCCATCGTCAACATCGATTATAAACGCAGTTTGATTAAAGTAGGTAAGTTCATGTCTGTACATGACCTCCTCGCCGCCGATTTTCACTGCATTTTCGCCTGTTCCAAGTTCAATCTCTTTTACTGGAGGGGTCATCAGCTCGATCAGTTCTTCCCTTTTCTCCCTGTATTTATCTTCAGATATCGGCGGACAGTCGAGGACTGTTTTCTCTCTCTCTATGAGCTTTGATGCAAATGCCATGCATGTGAGTTCATCGCACTCTTTACAGTTTGTACCAGGCAGAAGCCTGTAGATTTCCATTGGTGAAATTTTAGCCATTTTTCACACCTATTCGTTTAAAAGCTGAGTTGAGATAAAGTAAGGTTTTGTGTTTCAATTAGCGGCACTAATCTAACATGGAAAATTTTATTTAGATTGCTGTTTGGCTATCAGTGTATGAACCTCATGAGTGTGGTGCTTTTTTCCTGAAGGTCTATAATCGGAACCCTTGCAGGGTCAGGTCTCATGTTAAGCTTTCTCTGAAAAGATGTCTGGGTCTGAAATGTCCCTGAATTTACAAGTATTGTCCCCCTGTAATTGTCAACACCAACAGTATGTACATGGCCGAAATGGACGATGTCCGGTACCTCCTCGATGAGCATGTAATCAAATCCCTCAGGTGTTATTGGAACCTTCCCGCCGTAGATCGGTGCAAGATGCCGTTTCTTTAAAACTTCCAGCATCGCCTCGATTGGCCTTGAATAGGAAGTATCTGGTATTGTCGAAATAATATCGTCAAGGCTCCTCCCGTGATATGACAGGATATCCACACCATGAAGGTTCACGTGACACGGGTTACCCACCATGTGAATCCTTGGATCATCGTAAAATAGCGGGGCAAATTCCTCGAGTATGGCAGGCTGTGGTTCTGCCTGCCGTGTAGCATCGTGATTTCCTGGCATTACTATAATCTCTATATGCTCCGGGACTAATTTCAAAAATTCTGCAACTTTTTTGTATTGCTCATGGATATCCTTGATGACGAGCTCGTTCTCCTGACCTGGATAGATCCCGACTCCATCAACAAGGTCACCGCCGATAATTATATACTTGACTTTCTCGGATAACTGGCGCTGTTTTTTGGTACCAAGTTCCCCGCCTATCCACCTGATAAACTGCAAGAATTCCTTTTCCAGGAACTTGGTACTTCCAGCATGGACATCTGAGATCAGTGCCGCTGCAACAGGCACTTCACTCCTTTTTATCTCTCTTGAGATTGGTAAATCCGGGAAATGTATCTCGTTTGCAATCACAAGGTCGTTCCACATCTTCCCCTCTACCCCGATTACCTCATCCCTTACAATACTCTTTGATACCTTCAAGAGTTCAAAATTGGAATTGCTTACCAGGACAGAAATGATGCCTGTAGGATCCTCTATATCAAGGATTACGTGGCCTTTCTGGCTCTTCCTTATTTCATTGACTATCCCGATTATTTTTACATCCTGTGTCCTGGTACTCTTTACAGTCTCTATTGATGTCGAGTCTTTTAAGTTGTTCCTGTCCTGAAGGATGCTGGCAAGCCTCTCGTATCTGTTGTTGAAATATTTGATAAACCCCTCTATATTACCCTGAGAAAAGGATTTGTTTGTTATATCTCCTTTCTCTTTTACTGATATCTCTGACTCGTATTCCTGTGCGATTACCCGTTTTTTTGGTCTTTTTACAACCACGGTCTCTCTTTCTTTATCAAAAAAATCAATAATAAAATCAGGCGTGATAACGCTCGGTTTTTCTTCTGTTACCTGTGTCTTTGATATGATAAGGTCTATTGCCTCTTCCATGTCCTGCCTCTTTTTAAGCTCCTCCAGGGCCATTGGATGCAGGTTTATATTACTCTCTAAAAATCTGTTAACAATCTCTATGTCATTGGCATCCAGTGGTATCCCTCCCCTTAAATCAGTCTTCTTTGAGGGAGCCTGTAGTCTGAAAGTTTTTTCATTCTGATATCGTCTTCAAGGACTGCTCTAATCCCTATGGGCGGAACTTCCATTTTAATCTCTTTTGTCCTGCCGTATCTGCCTTTGCTGACAACCCGGGAGTTTAGAATACCGAGCATATCCAGCTCGGATATCAGGTCAGAGATCCTCCGCTGGGTCAGTACGTCCATGGATACCGCCTTGCACAATCTTTTGTATGTGGTGTATACCTCGCCTGTTGTTATGGTCTTCTCTCCCCTTTCATCAAGCAGGATTACAGAGTACAAAAGCAATTTCGATTGGGTCGGTAGTGTCCTGACTACCTCGGCGATATTGTCTGCCTCTATCTTCTCGTTAGCCTTCCTGACGTGTTTTTCTGTCACAACGTCCGAATTTTCCCTCTCTGCAACCTCGCCAGATACCCTCAGGAGATCAAGTGCCCTTCTCGCATCTCCGTGTTCTCTTGCAGCAAGTGCCGCACAGAGCGGGATGACATATTCTTCAAGTACCCCCTCTTTAAAACCGAGTTCTGCCCTCTGTTTCAGGATGTCTTCCAACTGCCTTGCATTATATGGTGAAAATACGACCTTCTCTTCTCCTAGAGAACTTTGAACCCGGGAGTCCAGGTATTCTGTAAGCTTTAAATCGTTTGAAATCCCGATTATGCTTACCCTGGAATTCTTCAGTTCTGAATTTATTCTCGATAGATTATACAGGATATTATCGCCGTTTTTACCAATTAACTTGTCAATCTCATCCAGGATTATTATTATACACTGCTGTTCCCTGTCAGCAGCTTCTTTAAATGAATTGTATACCTTATCAGTTGGCCAGCCTGTAAATGGAACATTCTTCCCGAATGCCTTTGCGAGATTTGAGAGTATCCTGTACTGGGTATCTGTGACTTCACAATTCAGATACGGGACTGATATCGGGACGCTGATCTTCCTCCCTGTCTCCATTAACTCGTTTCCAATGAACCTTGAAACTATCGTCTTCCCTGTCCCGCTCTTTCCATATATCAAGATATTGGACGGGGTTTCTCCTCTAAGAGAAGGGGTTAAAATCGTTGCAAGCTGCCTGATCTCCGATTCCCTGTGTGGCAGTTCGCTTGGTGTGTATGAATGCCTTAATGCCTCTTTATTTTTAAAGAGCGGTTCTTTTTCAAGCAGTGATTCAAATATCCCACTAAGTGAACTTTTAATGTCCATTTTATACTTGGTCTCCAAGGAATTTTTGATTTGGCCCATATCTTCCAAAATATATTTTCTCCACGTGAAATGAAGGTATGGCCATAAGAAATTTGGGTTATTATATTGACTATAATATCGGTTAGACGTTTTTATATATAATGTTTTTGAGTCGATGTCCATGGCTTCTTGTGGAGCAGTGTCAAAGCAGTGCTGAGAACATGGTGACTGATAAAAACCAATAAAAACTAATATAAAGGGATTGGTGGTTATATATGGAGATATAGAATTGGTGATATAGGACTGGAGATATAGGATTAGATGAGGTAATAATCATGGTGCGGGTCTTTGATTTAACCATTATTGGTGCAGGACCGGTTGGTCTTGCCGCAGCCATGTATGCAGGCAGGCTGAACATGGACACGATCATATTCGGGGACGAGATTGGTGGTACAATCGTCCTCACAGACGTTGTGGAGAACTATCCTGGATTCAAAAAGATCTCCGGGACCGAGCTTGTGGAAAGGTTGAAGGAACACGCAGAAGATTATGATGTGGAGTTTGTGGAGGATAAGGTTGAGAAGATAGAGCCCTGTGAGGACGTTTACCGGGTTTTTAGTGAAGACGAGAGCTATCTTACCAAATCTGTTCTCTTTGCCACTGGCACTAAACACAGGAAACTCGATGTGCCTGGCTCGGATAAATTCGAGAATAGGGGAATCCACTACTGCGCGCTGTGCGATGGGCCTATCTACAAGGATAAGACCATCGGGGTGGTCGGCGGCAGTGATTCGGCGTCTAAGGAGGCGCTCCTTCTTGAGAAATTTGCCAGGAAAGTCTACATAATCTACAGGGGTGAGAAGATCCGCCCTGAACCGATAAATGCCAGGAGGATTGAGGAGAGTCAGAAAATCGATGTAATAACAAATACCAATATCCTGGAGATTAAAGGAGATGGAGCTGTAAGTATGGTCATACTTGACAGAGAGTACAGCGGGAGAAAGGAACTGGAGCTCGACGCCCTCTTCATAGCAATAGGGAGGATCCCGCTCTCTGACGTGGCGAGGTCACTTGGCGTAGAGACCAATGAGAAGGGAGAGATAAAGATTGACAGGGCAGGAAGAACCAATATCCCCGGGGTATTTGCCGCGGGTGATGTGGTTGATACAGAATTCAAACAGGCCATTACCGGTGTGGGCGAGGGTGTTGCAGCGGTGTATCAGGCTTACCGTTATGTCAATGAGAAGGAGTTTGTCTTCACCTGTCTTGACAGCGAGTATTGACAGTATTATATTACTATTGACAGTATTGACTATAGATAATATATGATAAATTTAATAGATGGGTTTAATAAATGGTACTATCATGTTTATCTCGCATCCTTTAATCTGTGAAAATACCATCGAGTCGCGTCTCTACCAGGAGGTAATCGTGGGCAATGCTGCCAGGGGCAACACGCTTGTAGTCGCTCCAACAGCACTCGGGAAGACGGTCATTGCAATACTCCTTGCAGCCCACAGGCTCAAGGAATTCCCTCAAAGTAAGGTCCTGATGATCTCGACGACCCGTCCCCTGGTCAGCCAGCATGCCGCGAGTTTCAGGAGATTCATAAAGGTAAAAGAGGAGGAGATAAATGTCTTTACAGGCAACAACCCGCCGGATAAAAGGGCTGAGATATGGGGCAGGTCGAAGATAATCTGCGCCACACCGCAGGTCATAGGCAATGACCTGATCTCAGGGAGCTACCGGCTGGATGATGTGAGCCTTATAATATTTGACGAGGCGCACAGGACTACCGGCGACTATCCGTATGCATTCATTGCAAAACAGTACATGAACTCTGCCAGAAACCCGCTCATCCTTGCCCTGACCGCGTCACCTGGTGCAGACGAGGAGAAGATACAGGAAGTCTGCGGGAACCTGTTTATCGAGAATATCGAGGTCAGGACAGAAGACGACCCGGATGTCAGGCCGTATGTCAAAGGGATCAGGATAGAGTGGAAGATGGTTGAGATGCCAGATTCGTTTGTCACAATCAAAAAGCACCTGGAAACCACCCTAAAAGACAGGCTTACCACATTGAAGAACATGGGGCTTGTAAGTTCTGCAAACGTGAACATCTCAAAAAAGGACATCCTCCTGCTCAGGGGCAAACTCCAAAGCGAGATATCAAAACGTGGAGGAACGCCTGAGTTATATATCGGGGTCTCGACAGTTACAGCGTGCATCAATATTGCACATGCAGTCGAGCTCCTGGAGACCCAGGGGCTTGATACACTGCAAAGATATTTCGAGAGGCTCAAAAAACAGGGGTCAAAAGCTGCGAGAGGACTTTTGAAGGATATCCATTTTATGAGGGCTGTAAGGATGACAGAGAACCTTTCTCCAGAGATACATCATCCAAAACTTACAGCTCTAATAGAGATAGTTGAAAAAGCGCCAAAGGATAAGAGGATTATGATATTTAGCCAGTACCGTGACTCTGCACAGAAGATTGTAGACAGGCTTATGGATGTGAAGGGTGTGCGCCCGGTCAGGTTTGTCGGGCAGGCGTCAAAGGACAGGGATAAAGGGCTTTCCCAGAAACAGCAGCTCGAGATATTGCAGAAGTTCAGGGAGGGTGAATATAATGTCCTTGTTGCGACATCGGTTGCAGAAGAGGGGCTTGATATACCAAAGGTTGACCTGGTAATCTTCTATGAACCTATTCCAAGCGAGATAAGGACAATCCAGCGGCGGGGAAGGACCGGCAGGAGCAGTGCTGGTAGGGTCATCGTATTGATGACAAAAAAGACCAGGGACGAGTGGTTCTACTGGAGCGGTTTTAGAAAGGAGAAACGGATGCGGGGCGTCTTGCAGGCATTGAAAAACAGTCACTACAAACCAAAAATCGAGGCGATCCAGAAAGGGTTAAATGATTTCTTCGAGTACAGGATAGTGGTGGATCCAAGGGAACTGTCGTCCACGGTTGTACGGGAGCTTCTGGACATGGGCATTATTTCAAAACCAAAGATGCTTGATGTCGGTGATTATGTTCTAAGCGACAGGGTGTGCGTGGAGAGGAAGACGGCTGGAGACTTTGTCCAGTCAATTCTTGATAAAAGGCTGTATGACCAGATACTGCGGCTGAGAAAGGCATATCCAAGACCTGTGCTTATTATAGAGGGGTATGACGACCTGTATTCGAAAAGAGACCTGCATCCAAATGCGGTAAGGGGCGCACTGGCATCCATTGCCGTGGATTTCTGTATGCCGATACTGGTCAGCAGAGATGAGAAGGACACTGCAAACCTGATTACCTCGATATTGAAAAGAGAGGTGGAGGAGAACGGGAGGGATATCCAGATTAGGGGTGACAAGAAGACAATGGCTATTAGAGAACAGCAGGAATTTATTGTGGCAGGACTCCCGAATATCAACAGGACGATTGCAAAAAGGCTGCTGGAAGAGTTCGGGTCTGTTGATGGGGTGTTTAATGCGAGTGAGGATGAGCTTTTGAAGGTGAGGGGTATCGGAAGGAAGATTGCAGCAGAAATTAGGGCTGTTATCAAGGCTGCGTACAAAAGAGATGGGGAAAGAATAGAAGAGAAATAATGGGCGATTGATACTTGCCTTGGTTTTTAGACGAAAACCAGAGGCTAAAAGCCGAGATGGTACCTAATATGGTACTATCCTGGCTTTTAGGCAGACTGTGAGCAGACTACCTTACCACTACCTTATCTTGAAATCGATATCTTCGTCTATATACTCACTTAAAACCTTTTTTTCAAAAGACCACTGCTTCTCCTCGCCCTTTCTCTCTTTTTCTCTTGTGTTCGGTTTACCCATATTTATAACCCCCGTAATGGGATATATATTGTATTTTGCCTCTTATGTATTTTACGGTAAATTTAAGAAAATGCAGGAAAATGCAAGTCCAGTTAATCCAGTTAAAAGAAGAATATTTAAGCTGTTCATGCAAATGATTATTTATGGGAGACGAAAAAAAATTCAAATGTTTTGTAATCGACCTGGACGGAGTCGTGTATAAGGGCAGGGAACTGATACCGGGGGTAGATAGAAAAATCGCCTCTTTGCAGCGCAGGGCAAAGGTCTTTTTTTTGACAAACAATTCTACAAGAAGCAGGATGCAATATGTTGAGAAGTTAAGGGATTTTGGGATATACACAACTGAAGACGATATCGTGACATCTGGATATGCCGCTGCAAAATATATAACCGAGAAATATCCTAGAGGGAAAGTCTATGTGATAGGCGAGGACGGGCTCAAAAAAGAGCTGGAATGGCACGGTGTCCAGGTATGCTGGAGAGACTGCAATATCGTTCTGGTCGGCCTTGACAGGAATATAAATTACATGAAACTTTCGCTTGCTTTGAATTTCATTTTAAGGGGTGCCAAGTTCATTGCAACAAATACTGATAATACGCTTGTAACCGAGAAGGGCCTGATGCCTGGGGCGGGTGCAATTGTAAGTGCTGTGAGGATGGCAAGCAGAAAAGAGCCGACAATTATTGGAAAACCGTCAGAGATCATTGGAGATATAATCCTGGAAAAGGCAGGTGTTGACCCGCAGGAGATCCTGGTGATTGGCGACAGGCTTGAGACTGATATAGCCATGGGTAAAAGATGCGGGATGAAAACTGCCCTGGTCTTAACAGGATATGCTACTACTGAGGACGTTAAACAGAGTTCAATCAAACCTGATTTTGTTTTAGAGCAGTTATAGAACCTATGACCCATGTATATAACCCATATCCTCCCACGGCAGCAGGGTAAGCCAGGTTGGCGGAGTAGAGTTGGCGGGGTAGAGCTGGTTGGTAGAAGCTGGTTGGTAGATCAGGTTTTATTGTCCGAGGTATGGTCCAAGGAGATCTGGTTTCATGTCCCTTCCTGCCAGCTTTTGAGATACTTTTCCTGTTCGGCTGTGAGGGAGTCGATTTTGATGCCCATGCTTTTAAGTTTCAGCCGTGCGACCTCTTTGTCAATATCTTCTGGGACGCCGTATACCGTGGGTTCAAGCGTTTTCCCTACTTTTTTGATGTACTCTGCACAGAGCGCCTGGTTGGCAAAGCTCATGTCCATCACTGCTGCGGGATGACCTTCTGCGGCAGCGAGATTTATCAAACGCCCCTCTCCCAGGACAAATATCCTCCTGCCGTCTTCCAGGGTGTATTCTTCGACATAATCGCGGATAAGCCTCTTTTTCTTTGATAGCGATTTGAGTTTTTGAATATCTATCTCAACATTGAAGTGCCCGGAATTTGCAAGAATAGCACCGTCTTTCATTAATTTGAAATGCTCTTCTCGAAGCACGCTTTTATTACCTGTAACTGTAACAAATATGTCGCCTATCTTTGCAGCCTGTTTTATGGGCATCACCCTGTAGCCGTCCATCACAGCTTCAAGAGCTTTTAATGGGTCGACTTCGACAATTATGACGTTTGCACCCATACCTTCCGCCCGCATTGCAAGCCCCCTGCCGCACCATCCGTATCCTCCGATAACAAAGTTCTTGCCTGCCAGGAGGATATTGGTGGCTCTCAGTATCCCGTCAATTGTGCTCTGGCCTGTACCATAGCGGTTGTCGAAAAAGTGTTTGGTATCTGCATCGTTTACTGCGATTATCGGGAATTTCAGGACGCCGTCTGCCTCCATGCTTCTGAACCGAATTACGCCTGTTGTCGTCTCCTCGGTTCCAGCGATTATGTGTTCTAAGACTTCGTCCCGTTTGGAGTGGATTGTGGATACCAGGTCCCCGCCGTCGTCCATGGTGATATTCGGGTTTGTGTCAAGTACCCTGTTTACGTGTTTGTAATATGTCCTGTCGTCCTCCCATTTTATTGCAAAGACAGGGATTTTATAGTGTTTTACAAGCGAGGCTGCGACACCGTCCTGGGTGCTGAGCGGGTTTGATGCACAGACCGAGACGTTTGCTCCGCCTGCTTTCAGGGTGTCTAGGAGATTTGCTGTCTCGCTTGTGACATGAAGACACGCGCCTATTGTCAGCCCGCGAAGTGGCTTTTCTTTTGAAAAACGTTTTTTGATTAGCCGCAATACTGGCATCTGCATCGATGCCCATTCTATTTTCAGCTTTCCTTTGTCTGCAAGTCCTATATCCTTTATATCGTAGTCCATTGTTTCACCTGGCGGGATTTATGGATGAACTATAATAAGAAGTTTTTGTATTAACCTTTAACCGGGGGAAGAAAGAGATATGCGAAACGATTTTTCATTTTTTCGGGATGTTTTTCAAAATCCAGTTTATCGTGCCTATGAGCTTTTCTTTTAAGATAGGTTTATTTATATGTCCATCTGCGTTCGAGTATCTAAAACTCCTGGACTGGTCGTCTTCAGTTGCCCTGACTGTGAGCATGGCAACGGGTATATCTCTGGTGTCGGGATTGTCTTTTATCCTTTTACATACTTCCCAGCCGTCGAGTCCCGGCATCATGATGTCTAGGAGAACCAGATCAGGCCGTTCTGATTTCAATCTTTTAAGGCATTCTGTACCACTGTAGACGGTTATTATTTCATGGCCTTCTTTTTCAAGCATGGCACTGACTACTACCGCTACCTCCGGCTCGTCGTCTACGATCATTATCCTGGCCATCTAAAGACCTCCTGGATGGGGATATACTATCTTCAATCTTAAAACCCTCCTTCAAACTGAAATCACGCCACTTGGGTGATATCGGGATACCTTTTAAATGGTGTACTCGAAGTTTCCTTTTTAGACGCTCATTTTCTTCGAATTTCATCTGTAAGAGTCCGTCAACAAAGTAGATAAGGGTATTGACGACCTGTGGGTCATGGACACCTTCCTGCAGGGTGAATATGATGAGACCGTAATCTGTCCTGACCCGCGATGAGAGTACCTGGACGAATTTTATGACATCGTTTGCGTGGTTATGAAGAAAGACGGGTGAAAGTGAATCAAAGACTATCCTGACAGGTTTTCCTAAAATCTCTATTGCCCGTTCAAGTTTAACTTTGATTTCGTTTAGGTTGGAGGGGTTGTCTATGGAGAGGATATGGCTTTCATTATTTCTAAGCCAGGAGTATCTCCCGCCGATACTCCAGGAGAATCCGTCCAGGAATATTATCCTGTCGTAATATTCTTCTATGTCTATGAAGTTCCCGAGCACTTTTTCTATCTGGGCAGGGCTTTTTTCTGTGGTGATATAGATTACCCTGTCACCTTTTTTGAGATAATATGCGACCATGTCCAGGCAGAAATCGTGTTTACCTACACCAGGTGGTCCTGTCAGCATTAGGGTATAGTGAGTTGGAAATAGCTCTTTCAATCTGGATCCCCTCTTTTTCTTGTCAATCCCCTCTCTCCTTTTTTCATTATATGGCTATTATGGTTATTATCGTTGTTGTATCGGGCGTGTCGATCTCTAAAGCCCCTGATGTCCCTCCGTTACCCCTAAGCGATTTGTGTTAATATATTTATTGTCGAGTAAGTATATATATTTTTCCGGGTATTAAATATTATTGTGATAAAATGACAAGAAAACAACAAAAGAAAATTCCACGAAGAAAAAGTGAAGCAGAGCTTGCATGGTTGAAGATAAAGGGAAAGTATCCGAATTGTTATGGGAGCTATCCGGAATGCCCTGATGAGATTGAGGACAGGAACAACCCTCCTGAGGAATGCAGGTTATGTCCTGTGTATATGGAATGGAAGAGATAGCTGCGGGATAGCTGCGGGATAGCTACGGGATAGCCGCGGGATAGCCAGGGTGTGCCTGTCTAACAAACCTCGTTAAATCTTCTGATGACCCAGCTCTGTTTGAGGGAGGCGATTAGGGTGGCTGCTTTTGGTCCTTTTTTTGTGCCAAGGACGGCCAGATATATTGCCTTAAATGCTTCTTTGAAGGGGATGCCCAGCTCTTTTGATATTGAGTAGATCTGGTTGTGTATCTCTTCCGGGGTTCTGGGCTTTTCAAGCCACCTGGAGAACCTTGTCAGGAAGGCTTTTTGTTCTTTTGATAGGTTTTGTTTTATTTTTTTGATATCGATGTCCAGGGAGATTCTTGATTCTTCCGGGGCGTATCTGGCTGCCCATCTTTTCGCGTATTCAAGCCTTTTTAGTGTTTCGTTGTGCAGCATCCTGTCATAGTGGCCTGATCTTTTGAGGCTTTGTATTTTTGCATTCTCGTCTGTGAATATCTGGGATACCATTGCTGCATGGGAGAAGGAGACTTTTAAAGGTTTTTCTGTCGTGTTTGATTGCGATATTTCGTAGAGCCTTTTCATATGATTTTCTTCTTTTGGATTTGGTATTTTCTCTTTTCCGAAGTAGACCCTTGCATGGCGGTCATATTCGTCGTAGAGGTTTGGTAAATCTTTGAAGGAGAAGCTCCGGGTTTTCATCAGCTTTTTGTTGTAGAAGAATCTCAGCAGTACCGGGGGCGCAATTTCGAGCCATTGGTGGGGGTAGACCACGTTTCCGACTGATGCGGACATCTTTTCTCCGTTTATCATCAGATGCTCGTAGAAGATCGGGACTGGCATGGGGAATTTCAGGACCTTTTCAGCGATTTCTGCGTTTACCCACCACGCACTTGAGGGAACGATGTATTCTTTTCCAGCACCTTCGGAGACGATTTCCCATCTCGCCCACTGGGCTGCCCATTCGCTTTTCCACATCATTTTGCCGTAGTCTTTTAGTGGGTTGTTTTCGCCTTCGTATCCACAGCCTTTTGCAGTTTGATGTTCGAATTTGTAGTCTTCACACCGGTATGTGATTTTTCCGTTTTCGAAACCTTCTACTTTCGGGGTTATTATTTTGCCGCAGCCTTTACAGATGGGTGTCCAGGGACTCCATCCGCGTCCGAGGGGATTTTGACGGTGTTTGTTGATTATCTCTTTTATATCTTCCAGGTTTTCGAGGATTTTTTTGATGTAGGGTTTGAAGTTCCCTTTTTTATATTCTTCTTTCATGGAGAATAGTGTGAGGTCTGTTGATACGAATTCGTTGAGGACTTCCAGGTATTTTGAGACGTGGTGTTCAGCGTATGATGTGTGGCAGCCCCAGGGGTCTGGTACGTCTGTAACAGGGGTGCCGAGGTATTTTTTATATTCCTGTGGTACACCTTCAGGGATCTTTCTTAAGGGGTCCATGTCTTCTGCAACCCATATCAGGTCGCTGTCGTAGCCTCTGTCTTTTAGTGCTTTTACTACGGATTCACTTCTGATTGTGTCGCTCAGCCTCCCGATGTGGAGCACCCCTGAGATGGATGCCGAGGTCTTTATTGTATATCTGTCGAATTTTTTGATATCTTTTTTTAGATATCGAAATCTTTTTCTTTTGATTATCTCGTCTGCTTTCTGGTCCGCCCAGAAGAGTTGCCTGGGGGGTGCGGATTCTGCCTGATGCGGATCCTCCTGGATTTTTGGTGAATTTGATGTTTTGTCTCTCTGCATGACGGAGACATTTTTATTGCGGGGGCTTATAAGGTTTTCTTAGGTCCGGGGCGGTTTTAGTGGGCATGAAAAAGTTTAAATATCAGGTGAGTCTTTATATACCCCTATGCAAAAATTCGAC
The DNA here is from genome assembly GCA_015520145.1 of Candidatus Hydrothermarchaeota archaeon. Lineage (GTDB taxonomy): Archaea > Hydrothermarchaeota > Hydrothermarchaeia > Hydrothermarchaeales > WAQR01 > WAQR01. The sequence goes on along the minus strand of WAQR01000162.1, from coordinate 408 downwards.
TGACTTTTGACCCCCCTGAAAAGGAGGCCAAATCAGCGAGTTTTGACGAAAATAAGGAAATTCATGGAGCGTTGCAGAACCCGATCTATTAAAACAAGGATTGAAACTTGGAGAACGGGTAATCAGGTAGTTTATACGACATTGGTTGCAGAACCCGATCTATTAAAACAAGGATTGAAACGCTCTAGGTCTTCTTCGACCTGGCGGAGGTGTTCCAGTAGTTGCAGAACCCGATCTATTAAAACAAGGATTGAAACTTGATGACAACTCCATCAAGAATCTGATAGATCGTGGTTGCAGAACCCGATCTATTAAAACAAGGATTGAAACGTTTTCCAGGCGCATCCAACGCCTAGATACTTATATGTTGCAGAACCCGATCTATTAAAACAAGGATTGAAACATATC
>WAQR01000161.1 GCA_015520145.1 Candidatus Hydrothermarchaeota archaeon | reverse complement strand
CCCTGCTGTCATCTGAGAAGATAATTGTACAGTAGGAGTCTTTCCTGTTTCTGCCGGCCCTGCCTGCTTCCTGATAAAAAGCTTCAATACTATGAGGGATACCATAGTGAATCGTATAGCGGATATTTGGCTTGTCGATTCCCATTCCAAATGCCTTTGTTGAAACCAGCAGAGGGAACTTATTATCTTTAAAGTCTCTTTGTGTTTCTCTTTTCTTCACGTCCCATCCTCTATTATCTAATTCAAGCCCTCGTGGTTTTTTGCCACTGTAGAACTCCACGTCTATGTCGAACCGGTTTTTAAGTGCTGAAGCAACCTCCAACACACCATATTTACCATTGACATGTGGACAAAAAACCAAACCAGAATAAGAGTCCTGTCCCAAATCCTGAAATAGTGCTTCTTTTTGAATATCGAATTTCGAGGATAGCCCTTCAATTATTGTGTTAAGTTGAACTTTTTTCTGTTTTGAAGGGACCTTAATCACTTCAAATTTTAGCTCCGGCCGGTCGAAAGATGTAGGAGAAACAACAGCGTCGCTTTCAATGACTCCTATCTCTCTTTTTACATCCGTTAAAACCGCATATGAAGCGGTACCGGTCAATGCAAGAATTGGAGGAGGTACACCTTTATACTTGCAGTATTCTTTAGATATCCGTCCGATATTTAAATAAGATGTCCGGAAGTCATGCCCCCATTCGGATACACAATGTGCCTCGTCAATAACTATATAACTTATCAAGTTCCCGGCGGTGAGCTCAGTGAGTATGTGGCGGAATTTTTTTATTTGAAGACGTTCTGGAGCAATGAAAACAAATAGATACTTTCCTTTTGAGAGATTCTCTTCTGCCCTTTCTCTCTCTTTTGGTGTCATTTCACTATTGATAAACTCAAGTAGATCAATGCCAACGTCCTTTAAGTTCTCAGCTTGATCAAGCATCAAAGAGCGCAGTGGATCAATCACTAATGTAATTCCTGGCTGCAATAAGGCTGAGAGCTGGTAACAAATCGATTTCCCTGCACCAGTTGGCAAAAGTGCAATAACATCTTCCCGCCTCAATGCCTTGGATATAATCTCAACCTGTCCCTCACGGAAATCTTCTTTTCTGAAAAGATTTTGTAGAAAGAACTTAAGAGTGGATCGATCTTTATCAGTGACACGGTAATCTATTGGATCATTTGATGAGACTTTTCTGGCAGAGATTACATGATGGCTTGAACGAATCCGCACGATTGTTCCATTTTCCGAGACTATTGGATAAAGTTCTTTTTTAGGGAAATGGGTCAAACTTTTTCTTTGAAGGATCGATGCATCGATTACTACATCGAAGACATCTTTTTCGCCTTTTAGTGCATCAATAGACAGCCTTCCATATTTTACTCTCTCATTTTGATTATCTGAAAAGTCATAGAATTCCTTAAATTCTGGTGTACAATAAACCTTGAGGTTGATCTCTGGTAACTTGAAATCCTGTCCCCTGAGTTTTAAGAGATTTTCAAGTGACTCTAGAAAGTCCAAAGTTGCGAGATAGGCGAATGGAACGTCCTGCTCTAACACGGCAATGTTCCATCTCTCACTTGTAAGTTCGAGCAGATTCTTTTTTAACAACTGTAGAAGGGTGTATTGGTATCTGGCAATGATAAATGGAGTTAACGTGAACTGAAGGGCAGCCTTACCGATCTCATGGTTCCATAAAGGATCTTTAAAATTTTGTTTTGCAAGTTTAAAATATGGTCTTCGATTAAGTTGAACCTTGAGATCTTTGAGTCGTTCACAATCTTCTTTTTTTAGTTCATCCGTTTTAAGTCTGATGACATCAAATCCTTCATTTTTCAAAAATACGTCTCTGTGTGAATCTAAAGCCCTTTGTTTATTTTTAGCGTGTTGAATGCCGTCGATCTCAATTACTGCACCATAAAACGGTTTTTTAGATTCTGGGATATCTATGGTAAAATCAATCCGCTGGTCACAAAAGATGGGTGAATAAGAGACCGTATTTATCTCCCTTTGTGGCTCAATTAACTGGATAGTATATTCGCCAAGATGTCTTGGAACTACTTTTTGAAGAAAAGACCTCTCTTCATTTGAATCAAAACCCTCAAACTGAGAGGTCTTTACCCTTGGATCAATGAGAATAAGTGACTCGCCAAGGGACTTGTACCATTCGATAGCAGTTTTCCTATCTGTTTTTTCAGATATAAAACCTATTGTCCCTGCTTTTGTTTCCTTGTTTATTTTGATTGGTAGATAGGGTATTTTTATAAGATTTTCCTCAACAAATAATGAGCAGAATGTAGGGATACCTCTCATAATGAGGTTCTCATAGACTGACAGGACAGGATCACAAGGAAGGGTGGTAATAGATCCGCCAGAAATTTCGAGGTGAAACGAACAGAGGCGATTATATAATCTATCCAGTGGAATATCTAAGAAAGAGTTAATTTTCGATTCATTTGACTTTAAATAACCGGTTTGATATCCCGATGATACATCATAATTAAGAGCCTTCATCCTTTTACATCCTATTTTTATACGGATGTCTCTTGTAATATATTTTTTGTTACTGTCAAATTTATTGACATTGCAACTAAAAAGTGTCTATTCTGGGAGTCATGTGTATCCATGAGGTCTGATAATAATAACTCTTTTAGTATTCCTTTTCCTTCTTTTTCTGTCATGTCGCCCTAAAATAACGTTAAGTTCAATCATTGCTTTTGACACGGTATTATAGCAGTCAAGTGCATTTTGTGGTGAAATCGTCTCCTTTATTTTATCATATTTTGCATGAGCAATCTTATTTCTAATCCGAATAAACTTTTTTAGCTCATCGGGCAACAAAAATGTTCAAAACTACTGCGACCAATGAATCCATAAATTCGTCATCATAGCTTTTGTTCCACATTGAAAGAGATTTATCAGTATCGGGATCCCTGACATTTAAATTTGTATCATGTTTAACCGCTTTTCTAGTTGCCATTAGTGCCTGTTTATGATACGTATACCTGATTTCAATAGCAAAGGCCGCTTAAGATAGCAAAACGCTCAAAGTCCCAACAAAAATATTTAATGCTACAGCTTCAATTAGTTAATAGAGATTTAAATGACCATAACTGTGGACTCCCCTAAAGACTCCCAGATCATTAAAAACTCCCTTGAACGCGAATTGGGGTTAATAGAATCCTTTGAGCAAATTTTATATTGATTAATCTCCAATATTTTTGACGGTGATGAACTTGGATACCGTATCCGTCAATCTTCCACGGGAATTGATTAGAATATTCAAAATAAGGGAAAAAGACTTTTCAAGAGTCGTGCGCGAATCTATCGCCGTGGAGCTTTACAGAGAGGGTGTAATATCAATAGGAAAGGCCGCTGAGATAGCAAAAGTTTCAAAATGGGAGATGTTTGAGATTCTTGCTGCTAAGAAAATACCCCTGCAATACTATCCAGAAGACCTCAAGCAGGACATCAAAAAGCTAAAGAAGGCACTTGGATGATTGTAGTTTCCAATTCCGGGCCGTTGATTGCACTGGCCAAATTAGGACTCCTTTTTATCCCAAAAGACTTCTTTGGTGAGGTTTTTATCCCTGAAGAAGTGTGGAAAGAAGTCGTTGAGAGAGGGAAAGGAAAGCCTGGAGCAGATGACGTAAAGAGATCAAACTGGATAAAGGTACATGAAGTAGGAGATCGGTTGTGTGTGGATATACTTTCCCGTGATATCGGTCGGGGCGAGACAGAGGCGATTATACTGGCAAAAAAGATGGATGCCATTTTAATGATGGACGAAAGAATCCCCAGAGAAATTGCCCGATCCCTGGGCCTGGAAGTCATCGGAACCCTGGGCCTGGTTTATATGGCTATAGAAAAGAAAATCGTGAACAAGTCTTTTGAAGAAATTGTTTTGGAAATGAGGAAAAGAAAGATATGGATAAGCGATGAGATCATTGAAGACATCAAAAAGAGATCAAAGATATAATGGCCAGTTTATCAAAAAAGATGGTGTACATCTCAATCGAGTTGATTTATAAAAATGAAAATGTCTTCACTTTGGAGTCCTGACTTTTTCGAGACTTTTAACAGTCACGCCTCGTCGCATCTTCAGTTTTGTGATTTCCTCAGCCACATCCTTAAGCCGTAATCCGGGCGAAGCAGGATTGGAATGCTTGAGCCAGTTTTCTGGCTACCGGATCGGGTCCGCGTGGCATGCCACTCTTCAAGATCGTCATAATTGGTCCGACCAGAAGCCGGCAGACCCTTTCCGAGTTGTCAAACTCTGCACTAACCAACGATATTGGAATATTTTGTTCCGCGATGAGCCACGACGGACGCTGACCGTGGGACGGCCCTGGTTGGCACGACATTCCGGTAGAAATGGCCGCATCGTAGATTGCACAAGTAACATATGCCCGCACACGCGAATCGAGACGATCTGCTTCCTCATATGTTAAGTCGTCGCGCCAACGGTAGATCAACGTCACATAAGGTCCTTGCTCTGCCACTTCAGCTAGAGTCAGTTCGCAGGGCTGACCAGCGGCACTTTGCGCCACTTGCTCGTAGTGTTGCAGATAAGTCGGACGGATCGGATTTGTTATTGCTTCGCTATCTGTTTTATTCTCCACCTGTGAATCCGGATCTTTTCTTATTTGCCCTATTGTCCATTTAATAATCTTTTCTTTAAAGGATTCAGTAGGCTCAGGATTTTCTATACTTTTTTCCAAATCTGAAAAGAAGTGTTTTAAATCTGTTTCTCTAAGAGGCGTCCCGTCTGAACGTTTTCCTGTAAGTTCGTATATTTTTCTTGCTACTTCTTTGTGGTATGATGCCTCTTTATCAGACTTCCCCATCTTTTTTAAGATTGTAGATACGAGTGAATGAGCAGATGCATAACCCGGGTCCAGCTCTATCGCAGTATAAGCTACTGTTAGTGCTTCGTCCAACTGATTCATACCCATAAGTACACATGCAAGGCCGTTATGGAATTTTGGATTTGTACTATCAAGTTCAATTGCACGACATGTATGATGATATGCAGATGGATAATCACCAGAGAGATAGTATATAAGTCCTAATTCATTATGTGCATCTGGAATGTCATCACTTATGTCCAGGGCTTTTTGAAGTAATTTTTTTGCTTCGGAAAAATTACGAGATTCGACTAGATAATATGCTCTGTTAACGAGTTCTGTAATTTCTCTTTCTGAGCACTCTTTTTTCATTCCTTTCACCTCTATTTCTTCATCTCTCTCATACCTCTGGTAAATACCAGCACCAGCATCGCTAATAACACAATAACGGTCGGCCCGCAGATACCGCCTTTTTCTCCTTCTCCTTCAGGCGCTTTTGCAGGTTTTTGTTCTGGCGGTGGGGTCTCGACTGGAGGAGCAGGAGTGGGGGTCTCTACAAGTGGAAGATCGTCAACATTCCCGGAAGCCAGCGTATAGCTTGAATCACATATCCCATCGGTATCTTTATCTGTGCAGGTCCCGCTAAAGCCCGTACCGTCAGGCTTTGCCCAGAAGTTGCCGCCGAGGTAGGGTCCGCCGACGATGTTTGTGTGTGGGGTTTTGGCAGTGTTCCAGATGTTGGTGGAAAAAGAAATATCGAAGTTGTTGGTGTTGTTGAAGAAGTTGTTGTAGATGAGGTTGTTACTCGATGAGTTGAGGTGTATCCCACTGAGGTTATTATTCAAGGCGATGTTGCTAGTCAGAGAGTTGTTGTTGGCAGAGTCAAGGCGGATACCTGCACCATTGTCCAAAGCGTTGTTGCCTGTGAGGGTGTTGTAGCTGGAAGATATGAGCCAGATTCCAAAGAAGTTGTTCGAGTTTGCGTTGTTGTTTATTAAGGTGTTACTGCTGGAATAGTCGAGGGAGATTCCACCGGTATTGCTCAATACAGTGTTGTTCATTATGCTTCCGTTCTCCACGCGGTCGTAGTATATGCCATCATTCCAGTCTGTTACCCTTAGATTTTTAACAGTGACGTTTGTAAGAGCGGTTGAGAAGTTATAAACATACACACCGTAGGTGAGCCAGGTATCAACGCCGTCAATCGTGTACCCCTGCCCGTCAAAGACTACATCACTTGAGGTGATGCTAATACAGGTTAAAGCATTGCTGTTTATTATGTCGGTGGTTAGCAGATAGGTACCTGGCGAGCTTATAGTATCACATGAATTTACATTTATCACCGCACTCGCACCCCCCACAAACCCAAAAACAAAACCAGACATGCAAAAGTTTGGGGAGATATTCAACAGACATCTATAACTATTTCATAAAGGAGGCTTGACTGCTGATGCAGATATCTATGAATTAGCATCCAGAAATATCATTACAACAGATAAACCTTGCGTCGTAGTTAAGAATAGTGAATAGAAACAATAATATAATAGAAATGGCTAGATATCAACTGACACACGGGGATTTGACTCATGAGCATCCTGGACAAAATCGGAGAAATTGCCATAAGAACGTCTGAGAAGATAGTCTACTATTTACTGGGGTTACTGATTGGGATTATCAATGCATCTCGAAATATCAGTGACAGGATATACCGCTCTTTCGAAAAAAGAGGCATAGAATATATGGACTATCTCATCCTGCAAATCCAGGTGGTGATTGCAGTCCTGATTATCGCAACCGTGGCATATATCTTTGACTGGATACGATTTAAGATCCTTGTTTTTATCTTCATAGTCTTCGGCACATACTACCTGTACCTTGTAATCTCAAAGGTTAAATTATATTATAAAGACCATATCGCCTACAGGGAATATTTCGTGTCTATTTTAGGGATGCTTGCCCTGCTAATCGTTGTTAAGATAATCAAACCCACAGTGGCGTTTGTCCCGCTGCCAGAGATCCATATACTCATCCTGTCTATTATTTTATGGATTTCGATTTCATTATTGTTTAAGAGTAAATACCGCAGGGATTACACCTTTGGAAAGGTTATAGAGGCAGGTAACCATATCAAGGTAAGGGTCAACTATGATCTCATGGCAAATG
>WAQR01000160.1 GCA_015520145.1 Candidatus Hydrothermarchaeota archaeon | reverse complement strand
GTTCATACACGCAGTCGAGCAGGCTGACCCGACAGTTGTTAACGCTATTGAGATGGCGTATAAAAATATAGTCGATTTCCACAAAAAACAGGTCAGCCAGATAGGAAACGGCTGGACGGTTCAAAGGGAGGGGGTGAGTCTTGGACAGGTGGTCAGGCCGGTTGGGTCTGCGGGCTGCTATGTACCGGGCGGCAGGGCGGCGTATCCGTCAACTGTGCTGATGACGGCTGTACCGGCAAAGGTGGCGGGGGTCGGCAGGGTCATATGCACGACTCCGCCAGGGAGTGATGGCAGGGCAAACGAGCTTGTGCTTGTAGCATGCAGGGTTGCAGGTGTTGATGAGGTCTATAAAATCGGGGGCGCCCAGGCGATAGCAGCTATGGCTTACGGCACTAAAAATCTTCCGAAGGTGGAAAAGATAGTTGGCCCTGGGAATGTGTATGTTACCGCTGCAAAGAGGCTGGTGATGGATAGTGTGGGGGTGGACTGCCCGGCAGGTCCAAGCGAGGTGTTGATTATTGCCGACAGTACGGCTGACCCGGGATTCATTGCCATGGATATGATCGCCCAGGCAGAGCACGACCCGATGGCATCGAGCATCCTTGTTACAACATCAAAGGAGATTGGGGCGCGGGTCATAAAGGAGATTGAATCTGAGAGGATGGAGAGAAGGGAGGCGAGAGAGGCAATTGAGCAAAATGCTGCAGTGATAGTGGTTGAGAGTATCGATAGGGCGGTTGAGTTCTCGAATAAGTATGCACCTGAACATTTGCAGATTGTAACCAGGAGCCCTGGGACGGTTCTGAGGATGATAAAAAATGCAGGTTCTGTATTCCTCGGGAGTTTCACGCCTGTGGCATGCGGCGATTATGCTTCAGGGACAAATCATGTCCTGCCGACAGGCGGGTTTGCGAGGGTATGTTCCGGGTTAAGTGTTCTGGATTTCCTTAAATTTATTTCTGTGCAGGAGTTTGATAGAAACGCACTTAAAGGATTGTCTAAGATAATTATAACCCTTGCTGAGGCAGAAGGTTTATATGCACATGCTGAGAGTGTAAGAAGACGGGTGGAATAGGTGAGATTATGATGATGGATAGAAGATATTCTGATGAAATAACGCCCGAGATGGACGGATTAAAGGTCACTGTTGCAGGCTGGGTACATGATAAGAGGAAACTTGGTGGACTGCTGTTTGTGGTGCTGCGTGATAGAGAGGGTATTGTGCAGGTCACACTCCCAAAAAAGTTCGTAGTGCCGGAGGTGTTCGAGACTGCACGCGGTCTTACAAAGGAGAGTGTTATAAGGGTGACCGGGACAGTGCAAAAGGAAGATAAGGCGCCAAACGGCTATGAGATAATACCTGATGGGATAGAGGTGCTAAGCCCTGCTGCGACGCCTCTGCCGCTGGATCCTACCGGGAAGGTGGAGGCAAATCTTGATACCAGGCTTGATAACAGGGTGATTGATTTGAGGCGGGGTGAGGTGGCTGCGATATTCAAGATACGGGATACGGCCATTGAGGCTGCCAGGGAGTATCTGAGGTCGGAAAAGTTTGTGGAGGTCCAGACGCCGAGGATCATATCCACGTCGTCTGAGGGCGGGACAGACCTTTTCCCTGTGGCATATTTCGAGAAGGAGGCGTTTTTGGCGCAGTCCCCGCAACTCTATAAGCAGATGCTTATGGGTACGGGTTTTGATAGGGTTTATGAGATTGCGACCTATTTCAGGGCAGAGGAGCACGATACTATCTGGCATCTGAATGAGGTGACGGCAGTGGATTGCGAGATGGCGTTTATTGAGGATGAGGGTGATGTCCTGGTGGTTATTGAGAATCTTGTTGCTGGTATGATAAATGCTGTGAGGGAGAGGTGCGGAAAACAGCTTGAAATCCTGGGCAGGGAGTTAAATGAGCCGAGGCTGCCGTTTACCAGGGTCAGGTATGATGATGCAGTGAAGATGATAGATGAGGCAGGGCTAAAGGTCCCGCATGGAGAGGATTTGACGACAGAGGCTGAGAAAAAGCTTGGTGAGATTATGAAGGAGAGGGGTGAGGAGCTGTATTTCGTTGTTAAGTATCCTTTGAGGATAAAACCGTTTTATACTATGCCAGATGAGGATCCTGTTTATTCGAATTCGTTCGATCTCGAGATTAAGGGCAGGGAGATTATCTCCGGCTCGCAGAGGATCCATCAGTACGACCTTCTGGTGGAGAGGATAAAGAAGAAGGGACTCAATCCTGATAATTTCGGCTCGTATCTCGAGGCGTTTAAGTACGGCATCCCGCCGCATGGCGGGTTCGGGCTTGGTATCGAGAGGTTTATTATGACCCTGCTGGATCTGCCGAATGTACGCGAGGCGGTGCTGTTCCCGAGGGATAGGAAGAGGCTTACGCCATAACCCTTTTTGTTTACATAAAGACCCTGGGGGAAAAATTGGGGTGTCGAAGATACATTATGGTGATCAACCTTTCTGAAGGTTGCACCCAAAAGAAGCAGATACTAAAATATATAAATTACATTAATGTGATATGATACTCTACCTTTCCCAGATTATCTGATTGGGCGAGCAAAGCGAGGCTTCAGTATGATGTGACATGATAGTAGCTCTGATTACAGGGCTGGCTTTGAAATGTGAAAAATTCACATATTCCTTATTTAACGAGGTAAAGAAATATGCCATATACCGTTGTTCTGGACACAAATGTTTTGATCTCTGCCATTGGCTGGGAGGGGAACCCTCGGAAGGTGCTCGCTCTTTGTATAGAAGGGGAATTAAACCTCATACAAACACAAGAAACGTTAAAAGAGCTCGAAAGAGTCTTGCAAAGACCAAGATTCAATTTTATATCTGTGGAAAAGACGCAAGAACTATTGGGATATTTAGCACGTATTTCAGTTAAGGTAACACCAAAGAAAAACGCTGAAGTGATTAAGGAAGACCCTGAAGATAACAAATTTCTGGATTGTGCAGTCGCTGGAAAGGCAGATTACATAGTTTCTGGCGACCGGCATTTGCTGGAGTTGAACGAGTACGAGGGCGTTAAAATTGTAACCGCTCTTGAGTTACTTGAGGTTTTAAGCAAATAGTGGTGCGTTGAATATGGATCTGTAAGGCCTTACGGTGTGGACGTGTCAAGCGGTGTCGAGAGAGGGCCTGGGAGAGAGGATTATGATAAGGTAAGGCGATTTGTGGAGGAGGCGAGAGCGGGTGGATGGGTTGTTATGCAAAATAATAAACTAATGTTATATAATAATGTTATGTAATATACTATACTATTGATTAACCAGTAATTTGGAGGAACAAATTATGATTGCAAAAGAACAAGCAATTAAAGCTATTCAGGCCCTACCACAAAATGCCTCTATTGAAGACGCCATGGAAAAATTATATCTCATTTATAAAGTAGATCAAGGTATTAAACAGGCTGATTTAGGACATAAAATCTCACAGGATGAAGCAAAAAAAAGAATGGAAAAATGGTTAAAGTAACATGGACCCAACAAGCGTTAGATGATTTGGATTCTATTTGTCTCTTTATTGCACGTGACTCTCTCCAATATGCAAAATTGTTTGCTATTAGAGCATTTGAAGCAACAGACCGCCTTGAACTATTTCCAAAATCAGGTAGGATTGTTCCTGAAATAAATCGTGAAGATGTCAGAGAGATCATATTGGGTAACTACAGGGTTATTTATCGTGTAATTACGCAAGAGGTTGAGATTATCACGGTCCATCATGGAGCAAAACTCCTTTAATTGTGTTATAAAATTTAGAGAGAGCCGGGGAAAAAGGACTGCGATAAGGTAAGGCGGTTTGTGGAGGAGGCGAAGGCGGGGGTAGGTGTTGTAGAGAATATACCACTTAGGCCAGATACTAGGAATGTTTCCTTGGTTCTGCCATAAAAAATAAAACGATTTTTTTGTTTTTATCTTCCCGATATTCTTATCGCCCACATGAGTATATCTTCCTGTCATCTTGCTGCTTTTGTGTCCTGTCCGGCATAACAAAAACCGACATCGAAAAAGAGATATACTTAACTTCGCCACCAGTTGCCTAAAGATAGAGATATATTGGCGTCATGCCAACTATCTCTTATGAAAGCAAACACACTTTCTTTAGGCGGTATTGCCTTGTTGGACAGGGCAGAAAAAGATTTTGGTTTCTGGTGATTTCGTTCACCAGTACGGCGATAAAAACCTGGGTTTGCGGTGGTGAAAGGCTGTTTGACAAATACTGTCAGGGTACAAAATTAGCGAGAGCTGTGGTCAAAGTGGCGAACTTAAGATACAAAAGTTTAAATCCGATGACATCTCTTCTTCCTTATCAACAACATAACAACATGAAAATTGAGATATGGGAGATGATATGAAATGGGTACAATGGGCTCGATGTACAAAAAGATGGTCATAATGAGATTTATAAGAGAAGTAAAGATAATAGGCGTAGTATTTTTACTTTATATTCTATTCACCAGATATTTGAATTTTTAATTACCACCAACCACCATCTGCCAGGATGAAAAATCGAAGAGTACGAGGTATCATTAAAGGATTATGTCAAATTATATAGAATAGAAGTTATGATTTTGTGTGAGTTGTGATGGATAAATGAACATCCATGAGAATCTCAGGTCAGTCAGTAATCTTTATATATGATGATGGTTTATTATTCTTATATCGTACATAAGAAGAATTAATTGAGAGAAGAACATAAATGACGTGGTGTATATGTGTACTATAAATATCTATTTACTAAATATGAGTATGATGAATGATTTTTACATGTACACCGATCCAATAAAAGGAGGTGAAAAAGCATGCGAAAAGTAATGACAGCATTGATCGTTCTTGCTGTTGTCCTTGCAGCTGTATCCACAGTCATTGAAGCCCAGCGCGGCGGTGGCGGCGGCCAAGGTGGTGGCGGCCAAGGCGGCGGTGGCGGCGGCCAAGGTGGCCAAGGCGGCGGTGGCGGCCACGGCGGTGGCGGCGGCATGGGCGGCGGTAATCCACCAGCCAACAACAATAATAATGGTGGCAATGTCAACGCTGCATAAGCCCAATAAATATATGTGGCGGCCGATAGTGACAGGTTGGTGAAATGCCTGGAACTATCTGTTTCGCCCATCTTTTTTTTATTTTTGTGATGTTATTTTTCCTTAGGCGATGTGATGGACTCTTCTAAAAAGGAATATGCCCAGTATATCTTTCTGTTTTTGATAATTTTAGCAGCATTCGTTATACGAATGGCCACTTTTGAGTTTGATTATTTTCTTGCGTATGATCCTGCACACCACTATAAAATAGCTGAATATGTACTGGAAAACGGAGAATTTCCAATCATCTGGCATCTTTCAAGATATCCTTTTGGCTCTCCTATAAGTGAACCAATGGGACTTTACTATATTTCAGTAGTTCTCTACAAGGCCCTAAACGTTTTAGGGCTCTCTTGGCTCTCTTTTTTCCAGGTATTCAAACTGGCACCAGCCCTTTTCGGTGTCCTTACTTTGATTCCTTTGTATTTAATGACGAGAGACATCTTCGGAAAGAGAGCAGGGTTTTATGCAATAATAATCCTGGCATTTTTGCCTGCGAACCTTCATCGAACTGTTGCAGGATATTACAGAGGGGACGCTTTCTTTATGTTTTTCGTTGTCCTAAGCTTCTATCTATTTATAAGATCAATAAAGGACAAGTCGATCTCTGTAGCAATACTGGCAGGTTTGAGCTTCGGTCTTATGGGAATCGTCTGGAATGGATATCTATTCGGGTTCGTCGTTGCGGCTGGTTTTATTATCCTCTATTCACTCCTCTCATTTATACAGGGAAAAAGTTCAAAAGATATCATGCTAAAGTATGTCATTTTCGTAGGTATTGGCATCCTGATTGTCAAGTACAGTATGGTGCTACAGCCGACTAGATGGGACTTTACAAAAGAGCTTATCATCATCTCAGGTGTTTCAATTTTCATTTCACTTTCTCTTGACAGGCTAAGGTATAAGAAGGTGCTCCTGCCGGTTCTAGTTGTGGTATCTTTCGCCCTTGTCTGGGTATTACTCCCTGTCCAGGAACTGTTACAAAAGCTTTTAACAGGTTATGGGATGGTCAGACCTACAGGGTTCCCCTATGATACGATAAGTGAATTAAAGCCCATGTCAGAACAGCAGGTCTGGTACACATACCGCCTTACTTTCATACTGTTTCCCTTAGGCTTCATCTATCTTTTAAAAGAGTTTTTTGAAGAAAAATCGGTAGAAAAGCTCTTTTTACTTGTATGGGTGCTTGCCTCATTCTACCTCCTGCATTCTGCTGTAAGGTATGCCTTTATTTCGTCAGTACCGTTTAGTATACTCGGCGGCCTGCTCCTGTACCGTCTGGAAGAGGGAACGCTTCTCCAGCCGAGG
>WAQR01000159.1 GCA_015520145.1 Candidatus Hydrothermarchaeota archaeon | reverse complement strand
TGGATACGCCATACCAGACAACAGGCGCAACGAGTACCCCGGTTCTTTTACCAAGTTCCTCACAGATACTGACTGCGATATCACTGTCTGTTGAAAGCGGTAAATGATAACCGTGCTCTTCTACTGAGCCGAAGGGCAATATGACATCCTTCCTTTTTTTGAGATACTCTTCGACATCTTTCCAGGTCAAATCAGTTAGATTCATGTTGTCCGTGTCCATGTTAGGTCGTTTTAAGTATTAATTGTAGTAATACGAGATTCTATCTCGTACATACTTAAACACTTCTGTTGGCAAACATTCTGACAAGCACCTTCCATGGTTCGACTAAAAGCAAGGCGTGTGCCACGTTGTGGTATTCCCCGGCTTTTAGGTGAATAACAATATATTCTAAATTAATCTATTTTCCCGAATTTGCTCTCATATATGTTTATATTTTCCTGCAGTGCTTGGAGCAAAGAGAGGGCGTGCTTTGGACTTAGATAGACCCTTGTCTTTACGATTATCTTATTTTTTTCAGGCAGGGTTTTCCCAAAATCTATCCAGAAATCTATTTCCTTGTGTGCCACTCTCGCCACGTCTGAATAAACCCCTTCTGCAATATCGTCTGGGAGTTCTACCTCGAATTTTTGTATCTCCTTCTTTTCTTCTATTTTCAATACCCCCTTAACACCTGTTTTGTTATGCAACTACTTCCTATCGGGTTTATAAAAGGTTTTGTATCATCTTTACAGTTGATAATACAGGTTGCCAGGACTCTTGTCTTCAAACTCGATTATCCCGGCAGCCTTTTCAGCATATTGGAGCAGCTCACTCAACCACACCTTTACCATTCTCCTCTTCAGTCCCCACTCGGGATATCGCATCTATTCCAAGAAGGGTATATATATGCATTAGCACCATATTATATAATTATGGACAACGGTAAAAATCTCGGCATAGAGCATACCTTTGTATTGAGGCTCATAACCCAGTGCGGGATGGACCCTGTGACCATTCAGCAGGCTACATTTAGTACCCGCAACCAGATACAGAGGATTCTGGACGATCTGATAGAGATGAACCTCGTCGAGAAGGAGTGGGACGGGATAAGGTTTCTCTACAAAAAGAGATGAACTACTAAATAGTGCCAGACACTGCCCATGACTATCCATGTATCGAGTCTGTAGTCTGTACCAGGTCGGGAATCAGACATATCCCATATAATCCCGTTTATTTTCTTCTTTAGGCTGTGGCGGTTTTTGGATGTCCTCCTGCTCCTGTAAAAGGATCTTTTCCTCGTACATTTCCATGCCTTTTGTATCGATTTCTATTTTCAGGATTTTCGAGAGTTTTTCTAAAAGTGCTTTTGCTGCCACGGGATCAGGACTTAGAGGATTCTCCGTATCCGGGACAGTCTGGCCGAAAATGGCAATTCCCTCGATGCCCCGTGACATACCGACACCCAGTACCAGGGCTGAAAAGCCCAGAAACGGGCCGGTATAATCCACGCCGATTCCATTTCCTGCAACCTCTTCTATTATCTTTTCATTAGTACCGCAGACAGATATCCGCCTCTCCTCGTCAAGACTGAATTTATCATGGACAAATCCACCAAGCGAAATGATTCTCCTGACGCCCAGTTCCTTGAAAAAGTCCACGACCTTTACAGCCACTTTGTACTGCCCTTCATGGTCTGCGTGGTATCCCCTGGTTATAATAATATTCGATTTCTCATAGAACTCGATTTTCGGGATATTTACAACTCCATCTCTAACCGCACTTCCAGCAACTCCTTGAGTCCCCTCGTAAGGGAGGCCGTGGTAGACTATCGGGAAGTGAGGCGAATGAAGAGTAGCAAACTGCTCCAGTTTCCACTCCATTATCATATGGTCTACTGCAATCAGTCCGATAGACCTGAGTCCCTGGGAACCGACAACTGCCACAGGGTTTTTCAATTCTGGTTTCTTTAGGATATCTATCACGTTTTCCATGACCTCTATCTTACCTATTACACGTCATGCTTTAAAAGGTTTAGCCGGGATAGACCCCTGATACTGCTGCAATCGCTCCGATGAAGATGCAAAAATAAGAGAAGTCCAGCTTCTTTGATACACTTAGGAGAAATCTGATTCCGAGGATGCTGAATAAAAGAGATGCCAGGACACCAGTAATCAGGACGTCTGCCTGAAAAGACCCTGTCTCGCCCCCCCTGACTACCAGTAGGTTCGCACCTGCAATGGCCGGGACTGCCATGAGGAACGAGATTTTAAGCGACTCCTCTGGCGTAAATTTCCTAAACAGCAGCATTGCTATTGTAATACCTGACCTGGATATCCCCGGGATTATCGCAATACCCTGTACCGCGCCTACTAACAGCATGTCGAAAACACTGCCGTCTTTTACCGTCTTTAC
>WAQR01000158.1 GCA_015520145.1 Candidatus Hydrothermarchaeota archaeon | reverse complement strand
AGAAAATCCTTGACAGGGCGGCCCTCCCGCAAGGAGGTCTAGGCGCTTGGGTGGGATACCTGCTTCTTTAAGAAGGTGCCTTCCATTAACCTCTTTAATATCTCCGTTGATAAAATTGACTTCTGGGTGATTTGAAATGTAAGTTTCTGCTGAGTATTTATCCGAATCCACAGCTGTTTTAATGGAAAAACCTGCCAATTCTAAACCTTTACTTAACCCTCCTCCCCCTGCAAATAAATCAATTGCAAGAGGGCCGCCGTTCTTCATTATTCTTCACCATTTTGAAGGATTTTTAAAAATAGTTTAGTTTCTCCTTCGACTGCCTCACGGACATTTTTTGGAAGATAAATTTCCTGGCCACTTGTAACTCTCAATGGTCCTTCAAAATATTTCGTATTTTTGCCGCAAATAATTACAGACAATCTTTGTTTATCTTTAATCCCGTATTTTTCTACTAGTCCAAGTGGAATCTTAAGCATCAGCAACTGTTTTCTTTCTTTGGGGCGCACTATCCATTCTTCTTTATCCATTTCGCTCTATGTTATACTTAAGATTTTCTTAATATTTAAGATTTTCTTAACCTTATCTGTAAGATAAGATTGCTATGATTGCTATCGCAGTATCCATGAGCAAATTTCCAATTACAAAAACGGGCCAATTAATTTCCATTCTAAGGGACTTTTCCTGATAGGTAAATAAAATATTCCCCCTAAAACCTGTCCAACATGACAAAATCCATTATTGTCTGATTATTTTTACCTTTCATTCCCAACCAATCCCGCAAACCCCATTCATACCAATTCCCATATCCGTTACCACCCACTGATTATTACAGGAAATCAAAATGGACGTTGTATCAATAGACAAATCAGGCAGAATCGTCCTGCTGTTGGACATCAAAAGAAGAACTTGAAGATATCGACATTGATCGAATTGTAGGCAAAGTGAAGGCTGAAATCAATGACGAAATCAAAAAAGAGTACACTGATATTTTTTCTTTGAACAACTCTCTTTCTGTTATTATGCGATTACGATCACCCCAGCGATTTTGACCTGTAAAAAAGCTCTTCGGCAAACTGTAGGGTCTCTTCCAGGAATCCCTTCTCAAAAGATTTTCCGTGGGTGTATCCACCTTTGTGCAGTTTAGATGCAAGGTCAAGATACTTGTCATATGTTTCCCTGTCTATCCTTCCAAAACTCATCAACGTGTCCCTGATCAGAAACTGGAGGGCGAGCCTTCCGGTAAACTTCTTCCTGCCAGGATATTCTATCTTTTTTACACCATAATGATAGAGCATGGCCTCAAGGGATGTTTCAATAACACGAAAGATCTCTTCCGCTGCAGGATACAGCCTGTCGTTTTGTAGATTCATGCTTGCAGATTCCAGGTACTCCTCTGCCTTTTGCAGACTCCATCTAACCAAATCTTCTCGGCTTTTTGCCATAGATCAGTTCACCTTTTGAATGGGCTTCTATAACAAGGGGATCATCTTTCAACCCATTTATGTATTCGTTTTTAGTCATAACAATAGGATAAACAACAATCCCATATTCCTTGCTTATCCTGGAATTTATGAAGCTTATGAGGTCTTTTTCTACATCTTCCTTTTTTTCAGCTATGAACACAAGGTCTATGTCACTCGGCTCTTCTATTATGTCTTCCTTTATAGATTTCCCTTTCAGGCTGCCAATAAGTATTACTGCTTCGATCTCGTATCTTTCTGCTATGAACCGCACTATTTTATCAGATATCTCTTTGTAAACAGAAACCAGGTCCATGAACAGGGATTCAAGCGGCTCAAAAAGGAAATGTTCCCTGTTTATCCTGTAAACCTTGACTTTTGCAATCCTCTGCATTGTAACAAGCCCTGAGTTGACAAGATCAGGCATCTGCCTGTTGACCTCTGAAAGAGACGCCCCGCATTCTCTTGCAAGGTCCTTTTCTACATATGAGTTTGCTTTGTTTGAAACCAGCACGGCTAATACATTTATTTTTGTTTTGCTTCCAAGCATTCTGTCAAGATACATATCCATCATCTATACGGTTTTACGAATCATGATTTTGTTTTCCGTATTGTAATATGGATTTAAAGAATATAAATGTTTTTGTCTTTGACCGTAATTATGTTACTCCCAAACAATCCCCTAAATGCCATTTATGGCAATTCCCATATCCGTTACCACCCACTGATTATTACAGGAAATCAAAATGGACGTTGTATCAATAGACAAGTCAGGCAGAATCGTCCTGCTGTTGGACATCAAAAGAAGAATTTAAAGATATCGACATCGATCGAATTGTAGGCAACGTGAAGGCTGAAATCAATGACGAAATCAAAAAAGAGTAAAGGAGACATCGAAATAAAAGAAAACATAGTTTAAAAGCTCTTCGGCTAGAGGGGCCCGGGATCCTGGAACTGGTATAACATGAAATCCCATGCCGGAATGAAGTGAGATGCTCTACCCTCTATTTTTTTAGAGGCCCGATAGTCTGCGGTTATTATTTTCCCCTCTTTAAGATTGAACACAAAATCCACCTCCCATCCCTTACTGTTCTTCCAGTAAAAGACTTCGCAGCCTTTCCTTTTTAATTCAAGAAGGACCAGATTTTCCAGAACGCCTTACTCCTATTTAGCCCCTTCGTGGGTGAAATACCTCTCCTTTTTGTACTCGTCAAAGTATCTGTCCACCCGCATCCACCTCGAAATAAGCCTGATCTGCCTGTTTTTCTTCATGGTTACTGTTTCATGTTTAAAATAAACTCTCCTGGTGGTCATTTATATCTTATCCTTCCTTATTTATCAGGGCAAAAGGTCTGTATATTGAAGGCACCACGATATTTGTCAGGATCGCGATTATTTTGACTTTCTTTAATAAATCTTCACAGGGAGTTTTGCCGGATGTTGAAAGTTGGGGAGACGAGTTAATTTTTGGACCTCCTTATAGCACTTTTCATAGGATTGAGGTGCACCCCATAAAGTGGACAAAAAGATAAGCTTCACAAGCGCAAAGGGGTGTACTATGAGCAAAATGCGTCGTCAATACAGTATCTCCGAAAGGATTCGATTTTTTATGAATGACCCCTCGGCAATCGACAAATTTTTTGCATACCCACTCAAGGCCACCAAAAGAGTACCTCGGCCGGAAAGTCTACCTGGTGGTGCTATGACATCCTATCGTGACCGGTACTTTCGAACACTAAAGACGCTGGATACTTTTGCGGACCGTGCATTAGGGTTGACATACAAAGATAGACACCTT
>WAQR01000157.1 GCA_015520145.1 Candidatus Hydrothermarchaeota archaeon | reverse complement strand
GTAGCAAGGTTTATATGCCCGCCTGTAGGATTTCGTCTAGGAGTATATCTAGGAGTATATCTAGAAATATATTTTGGGATATATCCAAGAATATGGATACAAAATGGATACAAGATGGGTGCCTGTGTGCCAGGAGGCATGAGCATGTTCTCGGTGATTATACCAGTTTACAACGAAGAGGAAATAATTACCCAAAACATAAAAAAATTGATCGATTTTCTTGACGGGCTTGACGGGCTAGATAAGCAGTATGAAATAATCATATGCAGCAACGGGTCTACAGACTCGACAGACGAAAAGGGAAAAAGGCTCGAAAAAGAGTTCCCGAAAAAGGTAAAATTCTTATCGATTCCAAAAAGAGGCGTCGGACTGGCATTTAAAGAAGGTATCAAGAACGCTGCATATAACAATATAATTTCGATCGATGTTGACCTGACCACAGATATCCGATTCATCCCGGAAGCACTGGAGATGCTCGAAGAGTATCATATAGTGATAGGCTCTAAAAAAGTAGGAAAACAGCACAGGTCATTTTTCAGGGTGCTTTTAAGCGGTGGATTCATATTCCTTGTAAGGATACTCCTTGGGATGGGATTCCAGGATTATTCCATAGGGTCAAAGGCATATAAAAAAGATGTGATTGAAAGATGGATAAGGGACATTGACCACGGCTCATCCTATGTCATCGAGATCGTGTACCGTGCAAAAGAGAGCGGATACAGGATAGTGGAGATCCCGGTATTTTGCGAGGATACGAGGAAGAGCAAGTTCAATCTTAAAAGCGAGATATTCTACAGGTTCAAGAACCTGTTAAAGTTGTTCTATAACGTGAGGGTGAGAAGAGGGTGAGAAATCAGGTGATTTAGATAGTCTAAAAGTGGGTCTAAATCCAGGATATCAAATCTAATGAATATAAATCATAAATCCAAAATATTTTTCAGTCGAGAAGATAGATATCATTATTAATTATGTAGAATTAGGAGAGCTTAGGAGAGTAGTCAATGAGTGATAACGTTGTCAGTGTTTCCACAGTAATTGATGAGAATATGGTGGTAATAAAAAGAGAGACAAAGAAGGGGTGGCGCAGGCTTAGTTATTTTAATGAAAAGTGCATAGGCTGCGGGATGTGTATAAAGGCATGCCCGAGAAATGCAATCAACTCAGGACCTGTTGGGGCGATTAATAAAGGGTCTATCGATTCACAGAAGATAATAATCGACCAGGAAGAATGTATCTTATGCGGGATATGTAGCGGTGTATGTCTCTTTGGGGCACTTGATTTGGAGATAGACGGCAAATCGATAAAAGACACTGGAGATTACCTGTCTTATGAGAAAGTATATATCTTCAACGAGACAAAATGCGAGACTAAAGAAGGCGGGGAACTCTGCGATTATTGTGAGAACGTATGCGAACGAGGGGCAATCAAGGCGAAGATAGTGACCGTTAAAGATAAAAATAAAGATAATAAAAAGACCAGGAAAAATACAATAGAACGTGATGAATCCCTTTGCATATTCTGTTCCTCGTGCGAGAATGCATGTCCAAAAGATGCCATAAAGGTTGGTAAAATATTTGATGGTGACGTGGACGTGGATCTGGAGAAATGTCAGGGCTGCGGCGTTTGCTGTGAGGTCTGTCCTTCAGGAGCTATTTCCATGCCGGTGATAGAGACTGTCGGAGATAAGCCAGACAAGATAGCAGTGAACACAGATATATGCGCCTTCTGCGGTGCATGCGAACATGTATGCCCGGTTGATGCAATCAGTGTTAAGAGGAGCAGGATAAACTACATCAAGGGTAAGGATATGTCCTGGACAGGACGATGGGAAACGGCATTTCAAAAATTAAAAGATTATTAAGTAAATAAAATATTAAGATAGAATGATTAAGAGACGAGAGAACATGGGCTTTGAGATCAAGATTGATGATAAACTGTGCAGTGGCTGCGGGAATTGTGTGATAGTCTGCCCGGTAAACGCACTAAAGAGTGTAGAGATATCTGGAGGGGTAGGTCCTAGAGAGGAACAGGGTATGGCGGTTACATCAGGGACAGCGTTTGTCTATGATCCGGAATTTTGTAGAGGTTGTGGGAGCTGTCTGAAAGCCTGTACCTTTGATGCGATTCAGATAGAAACAGCAAAGATCGAGCCACTCTCAAAACAGCAGAAG
>WAQR01000156.1 GCA_015520145.1 Candidatus Hydrothermarchaeota archaeon | reverse complement strand
GGAAGAGCTGATCTCGCCGGTTAATCATAACACAATCTACTGTACCTTAAGTGGCGATGCCACAATACATATCGTCGACCCGCTGGCGAACCTCTTCGGGAGGCTGAATATTGTAGGAACCAGGTGCGACAGGTGTGACTTACCACAGCAACAAAAATGCATAAAAAGGATGATGGAACAGGGGTGTGCCGACAACTATTTTAAACCAGAGGAGAGAAAAGACATCCTCGTTGCAAACAGCCGTAAAACACCCTATACCCCTGTAGATTACATGTTGCTATGTACGATTACCAGCATCTTAGATGTAAAAAAATGTGTTGTAAGTCCAAAACAAGTCTAAAAGCGGTGAGTAAGCGTCTCTTAGCGTCTCTTGGGTGAGTTTCGTGTCTCTTGTGTCTGTGTATCCGCGGTGTATCTGGCGCGGTATCTGGAGCATCCAAAAGATTTATCTTCTTTATTTCCATATCTATTAACCCATGAAATCCAAATCAGGAATCCTCTGTTTTAGCGGTGGTGTCGAGAGCACTACAACAGGTTACATGATGAAAAAAGAACTTGGCTATGACGACATCCTGGCCTTAAGTGTATCTTATGGACATCGGGCAAGGAAAGAGGAGTTATTTTGCATCAAGAAGACCGTGGAAGATTTAGGTATGGATTTTAGAGAGATCTCCCTGCCCTGGCTCAAGGAGATTAGCGGGTCATTTTTGACAGATGAAAACGCTAAAATCCCAAAGGTGCACGACGGAGATCTGAGTGACAGGCAGAAGGCAATAGAGCGGATGAAATGGTGGTGGGTACCGTCGAGGAATGTCCTGATTGCTGCAATCGCAGCAGCATTTGCAGAACACGACCTCATCTACCACGACAAGAAGACTGACATATTCCTCGGGCTTAGGAGGGAGGTCCCTGTACCTATGCCTGACAATACTCCTGAATTCGTCGACCAGTTAAACAGGTTATTTGAGGTCTCGATACTTAGCTATCATGCAAAGGACGAGATAGAGGTATTTGCACCTGTTATAACAATGACAAAAGAAGAGATAATTAAGAGAGGAGAGAAACTAGGGGTAAAATGGGAATACACATACAGTTGCTATTCAGGCAATAAGGGAAAGTTTAAAAATGGTCTGCCTGTACACTGCGGCATTTGCAGCAATTGCAAGAGGAGGAAAGCCGCCTTCAAAGATGCAGGTGTGGCAGATCCATCTATCTACCGGGTGTAGTGCCATGCAGTGCCGAATAGTGTCCGATCCAGGTCAAAAGAAACTGATGTGAAAGACGGTTCAACTGCCCGATATATCTCCCGGTATCTTTTAAGATCTCCTCTGGGTCTATCTGTCCTTTAAGCGATCTGACTTCCTCATCATACTTTCGCATCCAGTCCTTTATTATCTCCTCAGTCACCTCGATATGGAACTGGAGTGCATACGCATTTTTTATCCTGAATGCCTGGTTATAAAGGCTGTTTTCAGCAAGTTTCACCGCACCGTCAGGGATATCGAAGGTATCGCCGTGCCACTGGAACACTCTAAACTCCTCTTCAAACATGCTAAATACAGGGTCTCTCTTCCCTTCTTCAGTCAGTCTAATCTTATACCATCCAATCTCTTTTTTACTGCCTTTTTTTACCCGCGCGCCGGCAGCCTTTGCAATCAGCTGCGCACCAAGGCACACACCAAGTATCGGGAGATTATTTTTGAGTGCTTCCTTTATGAGGACATCCTCAGCCCTCAAAAACGGATATTCATCCTCCTGGTAGACGTTCATCGGCCCTCCCATTATAATCAGACCAGAATAACCATCGAGATTTTCCGGCACATCCTCTTCAAAGAGCCTCACATACTCGTATTCGATGCCTCTCTCTTCAAGCCCGTTCTCAAAGGCACCAAGGGGTTCGCATGCCTCGTGCTGGATGACCAGGAATTTCATGGAACATTATTATTACATAGGAGGTTTTTATATTTTGCTGTTAAGCTGTTAAACCAGAGAGACTTAGACAGGACTTAGAGAGGACTTAGACAAGAGACATATACAAACATAGACAGAACCATCCGTTCAATCTCTCCAAAAACTTTATTAGAACAGTGAACCAAACTAAAAAGAACGCAATGCGGCTGTAGTATAGCCTGGTAGTACTCGTGCCTGCCACGCACGTGACCCGGGTTCGAATCCCGGCGGCCGCATTTCATTTAAATTCATTTAAATAAATTCATTTAAAAAGAGGAAAGGAAAAAGAGGACAGGATACGGGGAAATAAGGAAATAATAAAAGAACGAGGTGAAAAAATGCTACCAAAGGTAAATCCACGGCAGATGAAGAAGATGATGAGGCAGATGGGCATGGAGATGGAGGAGCTCGATGCCAGGGAAGTAATAATAAAGCTTGCTGATAGGGAGATTATAATCGAAGACCCGACTGTAAATGTAGTTACTGCAATGAATCAAAAGACCTACCAGATAACCGGGACTGAAAGAGAGAGACAGAACATCCCGGAAGAGGATATAAAGCTTGTTGCAAGCCAGGCTAATGTAACCGAAGAAAGGGCAAAAGAGGCACTGGAAAAGACCAATGGAGACCTGGCTGAGGCAATTGTCCTCCTTGGGAATTGATCTGGATATGCTTAACTGTTATTGCGATTCACATTGCGATTCACATAGAATCAGGACGATACCTGCGGCGAGTCCTGGTGTAGGAATGCAGGATTGGAGGATTTAGATATGGACATTACTCAGATAGACATATCTCAGATAGAAAAACAGGCAGTGTATTATGCGACAAAGGCAGCAGTGGCTATCGGGATATTGTTTGCAGGGATACTTGTCTCCAGGATTGCAAGAAAGATGAGTAATTATATAACCGCTAAATTCCTATCAAGGACCAAGACTTCGTGGGACGACGTTGTATTCGGGCATGTGACCAATGCAGGGATATATCTAATCTATGCTGCCGCAGTGGTAATTGCCGGCAGACAGCTTGGGATAGACCTGCTGCCTGTTACAGTCGCTGTCTTAATCTTCCTCTATGCCCATCCCATCTCAGGACTCATCAAGGCACTCATGGAACGAGTCGAGAAGGATTTTGTTAAAAAAACAAAAAGCAGGGCAGATGATGTTGTATTTCCATTAATAAACAAGTTCGTGGTATATGCGGTCTATATCGTTGCCGGGATCATGGCACTCGACCAGCTGGGGATCGAGATCACGCCGCTTTTAGCTGGGCTTGGGATAGGCGGTATTGCAGTCGGGTTTGCGGCTAAAGACACTGTTGCAGACCTCCTTGCAGGGATCTTCATAATCATCGACCAGCCGTTTGTACAGGGGGACCGAATCGAGATATGGAATGCACCAAAAAATTCTGCAACATGGGGCGATGTGATCGGGGTGGGGCTTAGGAGTACAACCATAAAGACAACAGACAACATCGTCATAGTCATTCCAAACTCCGAGATAGCTAAAAGAGACATAGTAAATTATACTGCCATTTCGTCGCAGATAAGGATAAGGATTCCTATAGGGATCAGCTATGAGTCTGACCTGAAAAAGGCTGAAGAGGTACTTTTAAAAATAGCAAAGAACGTCAGAGGCGTATCCAAGAAACCTGTCCCAAGGGTGATAGTAAAGGAGTATGGAGAGTCTTCAATAAACCTTGAACTTCGGGTCTGGATAGATGATGCGAGGACCAGGAGAAGAATAACCTCGAATATCGGGAAAAAGGTAAAGTCAGAGTTTGAGAAGCATGGTATAGAAATCCCATATCCAAAAAGGCATATCATCATGGAAGGCATGGAAGGCATGGAAGGTCTGGAAGAGAAAGAGGTATGATGCCCCCCGGACCCCCTCAGGCCGCATCTCTTATAACAATAACGATGCCGTACGGCATTTAAAAGTATAAAAAAGTTGAAAGTATAAAAAAAGTGTATAAAGAGGGTAATTAGTCGCTTATACGCCATTTACCCTCTTTTAATGCCTTTTGTATCCTCAAGATAAAATCGCTGTCGTAGTTATATTTCGCTACGAACTCTCCGTAATCCTTTGACGTTAAAAACCTTACAAGATCCCTGATCTTTATTTTAACTTTCATTTGCCCATACCATCTGCCAGCCGATTCTTCTTGGCCTTTTAATTCTCCTGTCTTTGATAATCCCTAATATTGCATACGGTGCGTACGTCCCGGGTCTAAAAGAGATATCAAATTCCATATTTTTCACCTGACTATAATATGGTCCAGAATCGAGATATATATTGGGTTTACACAGATGTTCAAAAAGCATGACACTTTCGAAATATATTTATGCAGGGATTTATCTTAATTACATCTGATAGACCATGAGATCTGAAAATATTGAGCAGAACTGGCTTGTCACTATGAGGATGGCTTTAGACCTTAAAGAGTCAGGCCAGGCAGTAGATGAGATACTGGAGCTTTTAAAGTCTGCAAAAACCCTTTTAAATCAGTATTTGGTGTATGAGAATACAGCCCCGGATACCTTACCAAAGGCAGGAGATCTTGTAGATCGAGCGCAGAGCAAGGTGTTTTTGAAGGCAAAGCCTCTTGGCAGGACATTCCGGGAAAAATGGGACAGCACCTTAAAGCGCGTGGTGGCAGGTGAGAAGGTTGAAAATTTTATGGTGCAAAAGTCGGTCTTCTATCCGAGCATGCCGCGAAACAAGAGATGGGTAAGGATAAAACCACCTAAGTCCCTCACAGAAAAGAGATTGAGTGATATCGCCAGAAATACGAACGTTGAAATCATGCCCCATGAAGATAAACACGTACTTATAGTCGGAGACAAAGAGACTTTAAGAGAGGCTGTCAAAGAGATTTCGCAGTATATGAAGAAGGGTTGAAGATGATAATAGACTCCCACACGCACGTAGCCAATTATGGTACTGCGGACGAGCTGATTAGGGGAATTAAGGAAAATGAGTTAGAGAAAGCGGTAATACTGCCTATCGCAGTTTCAAAGGATACAAAGGAGGCCGAGAAACTCAACAATTTTGTCTCCACCACTGTCCTAAGAGACCCGCGTCTTGAAGGTTTTGCCTCTGTAAATCCAGGGTCTAAAGACGCTGTAGAAGAGGCCCAGAGGGCGATATGTGAGCTGGGACTGAAGGGATTCAAGTTCGATTCCAACAGACAGAGATTTCGTTTTGAAGATGACGGGTTCTGGTCTCTTTTAGAGTGTATCAAGCCCTTAAAAGTCCCTGTTGCTGTCCATTCAGGCTATTCTCCTGACTCTCCTGATACAGAACCCCTCTTTTTTGACCCTGAAGAGATAAATGAGGTCGTAATCAGTTTTCCTGATATTGAATTCATTTTCACCCATCTTGGCAGATATGAAAACAGAGAGGAGTTTCCGAAGGTGTATCCTGAAAAGAATGTCTATTTCGAGACGTCAGACGCACCGCCTGAAGTGATACAGGAAGTGATAGGGGCGTGCGGTGCAGATAAGGTCATATTCGGGTCAGATTTTAAGTGCGATTCCTATCCGGTCCATGAAATTGAGAAGATCAGAGCCCTGCCTGTATCGGATATAGAGAAGGAAAAAATACTTTACAAAAATATTGCAAAGGTCCTGGGGATTCATGTTGAAAAGGATGGGTCGAGGTTCCAGAACTTAAGAAAGAAGATCTTGAGATATTGTTGACACAATTGATTCGGGATACTTAAATGAAATCACACCAATTCTTATACCTTTCATCCCTGCCTTTTATGACCTCAAAGAATTTCGCCTGAATCTTCCTTGTAATCGGGCCGGGTCTGCCGATTCTATATCCGTCAATCTCCCTAATTGGAGTGAGTTCTACTGCCGTGCCAGTAAAGAATGCCTCATCTGCCAGGTACAGGGTGCCCCTTGTCATGTCTGTCTCGACAACCTCGTATCCCAAATCTCTTGCGATTACGATGATGGAATCCCTGGTAATCCCTTTCAATATGCTTGCGTGCTCGGGTGGCGTGTATATTATACCGTCCTTTACTATAAACAGGTTCTCTCCAGGCCCTTCTGAGATGAAACCCCGGTAGTCCATCAGGATCGCCTCATCATATCCTGCATGTATGGACTCCAGTTTGGCGAGGATAGAATTTGCGTACTGCCCGGTATTTTTCGCTGTCGGTGGGAGGATATTCGGACTGATTCTCTGGAAAGACGAGACCTTGACCCTTATACCGTTTCTAAGCCCTTCTTCTCCAAGATACGCGCCCCACGGCCAGGCTGCGATTGAGACATCAATGGGACTGTTTAAAGGGTTAAGACCCATCTCGCCGTAACCGCGATATGCAATCGGCCTTATATAACACTCCTCAAGCCCGTTCGCCCTTATCAGTTCTTTTGTAGCAGTACAAAGCTCGTCAACAGAATAGGGGATATCCATAAAATAAACTTTGCCAGAATCGTGCAGCCGCTGCATGTGCTCCTTTAATCTGAAGACCGCAGGTCCGCGGCCTGTTTTATAACACCTGATACCTTCAAAAACCCCGGAACCATAATGCAGGGAGTGAGTCAGTACATGGATTTTTGCATCGTCCCAGTCGACCAGTTCCCCGTTCATCCATATTTTCTTGACTGCTTGTATGGGCATTGTAATCACCAAGATAAGAAATGTAATAATATCATATAAACTTTATTGCTTGTTGCCCATCGTCCGATCATCGTCCGATTCCAAGAGATATGATGGAAATGATGAATATTGGTGATATAACTGTAATTTGCTCATGTTATTTACCTGTGATAGGAATATTATCATGTTCGAGATAATAATAGACGAAAGATGCACAGGGTGCGGCAAATGCAGGGCGGTCTGCCCCAAAGGTCCAAGAGTCTTTGAAATAATAGACAATAGAGCTGTGATAAAAGATGCCAGGTCGTGCCTTAACTGTGCGACCTGTCAGTCGTTCTGTCCGGCAGGTGCTATTAAAATCAGGTGGTAGCATCAGGTGGTAGCAGGTCGTGAATAGTGGTCGTGAAGAGGAGTTTGTGAGGTGTTAGGAACGGGACGGCGGATGCGACTATCTGAAAATGCCGTGGTCATCCTTAAACAGCGGTATCTTGCAAAAGACGAAGACGGGAACATCATCGAGACGCCTGAAGAGATGTTCAGGAGGGTTGCTTCAAATATCGCAGAGGCAGACCTTAAATATGACCCTAGCGCAGATACAAAAAATAGAGAGGACGAGTTCTACCAGGTGATGGCAGACCTGGACTTTCTGCCAAACTCTCCTACCCTGATGAACGCAGGCAGAGAATTCCAGCAGCTTGCAGCATGTTTTGTCCTGCCAATCGAAGATTCGATTGAAAGCATCTTTGAAGCGATAAAAAACGCTGCAATCATCCACCAGAGCGGCGGCGGTACAGGGTTCTCGTTCTCGAATCTCAGGCCGAGAGGCGATATCGTAAAGTCAACACGCGGTGTTGCAAGCGGTCCTGTATCGTTTATGAAGGTATTTGATGCTGCAACAGAGGCGATAAGACAGGGAGGGATGAGGCGTGGGGCGAACATGGGGATACTTCGAGTAGACCACCCGGACATCATGGAATTCATTGCCTGTAAGAATAGAAAAGGGATGCTTAGAAATTTCAACATCTCGGTTGCGATAACCGACAGTTTCATGGAGGCATTAAAGAACGGTCTGGATTACGAACTCAAAAACCCACGGACCGGTGATGCTGTACGCACCATCTCTGCAAGAGAGGTCTTTGATACAATCGCTTATAACGCATGGAAAAACGGAGACCCAGGGATTGTGTTTATAGATAGAATCAACCATTACAACCCCACACCAAAACTCGGAATTATCGAGAGCACGAATCCGTGCGGTGAACAGCCCCTGCTCCCATACGAGGCATGCAACCTTGGGTCAATAAACCTGTCGCACTTTGTCAGGGACAGAAAAATAGATTATAAAAGACTAAAAAAGGTCGTACAAACAGCAGTCAGGTTTTTAGATAACTGTATTGACATGGGCAGATACCCATTAAAAGAGATCGAGCAGATGGTAAAGAAGAACAGAAAGATTGGCCTTGGTGTGATGGGGTTTGCTGACATGCTGATTTTGATGGAAATCCCGTATAACAGCGACAGGGCAGTAAGAACTGCGGAAGACGTGATGAGATTCATACGGGACGAGGGCAGAAAAGAATCACAGCAACTGGCAGGGGAAAGAGGCGTTTTCCAGAGTTACAAAGAGAGCATTTATGACGGTAAAATGAGACTTAGAAACGCTACCATCACAACAGTTGCACCCACAGGGACATTGAGCATAATAGCAGGGTGT
>WAQR01000155.1 GCA_015520145.1 Candidatus Hydrothermarchaeota archaeon | reverse complement strand
TTAAAACACATCCTAAATCCCCTGTCAGTGGAGTATAAAATAAAAAGCTGTGCAGGTCTGACATGGGTGGTACATGGACGGTTACATGATACCAGCCCCCCTGACTAATGCCTTATTTAGCCTTAATTTAGACTAGTTCCTTAGTTCAGAGGACTTTGATTTTATATAATCCCTGTAGCACAGGTAATCCACATCCTCACTCAAAATGGACTCAAGGGCAGAACGGGCATATCCCCCGCACCGGATTGTGAACAGCCTTTTCGGGTATGGGAGTTTGAGTTTAACAAATTCCCAGGGATGCATGTAGAAGGTTGCCGGGTCTCTTCTGGTATCTATGACCCTCTTACCGAACATCCTGACCCTCGACATCCCCTGAGAAAGGCGGATATGGCCTGTCACAGGGACTTCGAGTATGCCGTTATGCTCTGATATCTTCCCATTTTTTATTGAGGAGCTGTATATGTATCCCAGGTCTTTCAGGACAGGATAGATGTCCTTTCGCATCTTAAAATACGGCGCCCTGAAACCAGAGATGCTGTCAAATTCTGAAAGTTTTTTTGTTGCCCTATCCAGGCATTCGCTTATATTACTATGTTTTTTGAAATTCTCGTGGTCGAGCCCATGGCAACCGATTTCAAAACCCTGTGAGAGGACAGACTCCAGAGCCTCAGGGAATCTTCTTGCAACATCTGACGTGAAAAAGAAGGTTGCATTTACGTCAAATCTGCAAAAGATATCTATCAGATATGGAAGGCCTTTCTCAATCCCGAGATATGTGTTCCCGTAGGGAGGTATGTCCCTTTCTACATCTACAGACAATAGAAGCGATGGCAGAGTAAATCACCTCTGTTCAAATATACTGCGGTAGTATTGTTGGGACTTGGGGTATATTAAGTTTACCACAAAGGTCACCACACGATTTTGCGCAATCTTCTTCAAAGTCAGACCACATTGCCAATCTTCCCGCACGCCTTTTCCATCTCCATGAGTATCAACCCAAGCCCTGCCTCGGGACGGGTCATAATCACCAGGAGCGCCTTTTCACCTGCACCTGAAGCAATGATCTTTGCCTGTTTGGATTCTACAATGACTCTGTTAACCACACCTCTCTTCAATTCGTTTATTGCGGTCTCTGCTGCACCAAGCATTGTGGCACTCATTGCAGCAAAGGTTTCTCCATGGATCTCCCGGGGTATATCGCTTGCCATTAAAAGCCCGTCTCTTGAAACCACTGCCGAGGCTTCCACGTCACCTGTGGTCTTTAAATCCCGCAGGATCTTTTCAAGCAGTTCTTTTGTTGTTGTCATTCTAGCTCCTTTATATGTTCATTAACTCTTTTTATTAGAAGGTCAATTGAATCTTGAACTAGTAATAATATCAAATGTCCTATTATCTCAGTATCTGATACTTTAAACTTTGCATAGATTGTAAGTGCGTTTTCTATCTTTTGAGGTATGCCCACCACTGTAAAATCTAAAAATGAGCTGGAAACATTAAATGCTATCCTGGGGATGGTATAATCAACCCCCAGACCCAGGAAATTGCTCAAAGAACCAGCACATGAACCGATTAATATATTTCCTATCTCGACAAGGATTTCATGGTCATCTTTAGTCAGGACATCTGTAGTTCCTAACATCTTCCCTTTCAGTATATCAATGAGCCTGGTCGAAGATTCCCTTGGAAACATCAACACTATAGACCCGGTTAGATCTCCCCTCATGGTCTGATAGACTCCCACTACAAGGTCGTGGTATCTCTCTGTTATGATTTTAGGGACTTCATCAATCAAAACGACATCAACATAGGGAACTTCCAGTTCTATCAGTTTACTGGTCATTTTGGAAAGTGAGTTAGCAGCTTTTCCGACACCTATATTGGCTATCTCTGTGATGGCGTCTTTTTGCTCTTCGGTGAGTTTGATTTCTGTCATGCCTACCCTGCCGTTTGGACCGCTTTTAATAATTCTTCCTCATCCACAGGTTTTGTAATATAATAAACCGCACCCAGTTCTATCGCCTCTTTTATCCGCCTCTCCTGAATGTCAGAGGAACAGACAATGACCCTTGTCCCTGGATTTGTTACAAGTATCTTTTTTAGTGCGTCTATTCCATTTATATC
>WAQR01000154.1 GCA_015520145.1 Candidatus Hydrothermarchaeota archaeon | reverse complement strand
CTCTGTACTCGCCCATATTGTAGAGGTCAATACCATACTTCCCGAAGGTATCAAAATCCATTACACGCTCCCGGGTCTCACGGAGCATCTCATGGAACTCGTCTCTCCTGTCAAGATGTCTTAGAATCTTGGCCTTAAAAAACCGTGCCCCGACATCCTCCGGATTCAGCTCAATCACCTTCTCTGCCCATTCGAGGGCATTTTCCCACTCATTGTCAGTATAGTACTGTATCATCTTCAACCTGACCGCATCTATGCAATCAGGATCGATATTGATTGCAGCATCGATAAGCTCCCCTGCCTTCGAGTCATCGTTTTCGAGAAGAGATATCCTGGCCTTTAGTACATTGCACCTCGCAGCGTCTTCGCCTCTCTCGATTGCCCTATCGCAGCACAATATGGCATAATCCTCAAACCCGCTTTCGTGGCAGTATTTGCCCTTGTCAAGCCATGAGACCCTACCATCTGCCCCCTTCATATAGTCAATATTGTCAAGGGCATTAAACCCGTCTTCAGGTCTTCCAAGCACGAAATATATCTCTGAAAGAAACTCATACCGCGTGTCATCAGGACTGATTTTGATAGCCCTTTTAAGGTTTCTGGCAGCCTCCTCAAACTCTCCCAGGGCAAACTGCGCCCTTGCCAGGATCTCAAGTGCATGGTCGTTTTCACGTTCACGTTTCAGGACATCCTCTATAGCAATCTTTGCCTCGTATGGAAGGTCTATGTCAAGGAGACAGTCTGCCTTGAGTGTCAAAAGCCCGCAGTCTTTCGGTGTCCTGTAAATGGCGTCATCCAGCACGTCCAGGGCATCCTCTATATCGTCCAGGACGTACAGGCAAAGCGCCTTCCCGCGCATAGCCTCGATAGAATCAGGGTCGGTTTCAAGGGCGATATCGAAGAGTTCTATGGCGTCTTCGACTCTGTGGTCCTGTAAAAGGCAGTTGGCTTTTTCGACAATAGAAGGGACATGCCTTGGATATCGTGCCAGAATACCGTCAAAGACCCTGATTGCAGATTCATAATCCCTCTCCAGATAAAGCCTCATCCCCTTCCTGTAATCTTCACGTGCATCACTATCAAGGCGTTCTTCCTTTTTTTGGGCTGTAGATACCTCTTGATAGGTGGATAAATAGTTGCACTCCTGCGGGCATTCAATCTCTTTTCTCCGCTTAGACCCGCAGCACCTGGAACATACAGGCACATCTTTTGCCGGACACCTGCGGGACGGCTTTCTCCTGTTGCAGAGGATGCATTTCATAGCCGTCATCTCTCCGTGTTCTCCGTGTTTTTGCCACGGATCTTGACTCTGGGATATATGTTCATCTTCTTTAACTTTCCTGTAATCTCCTTTACAGCAGACGGCCTGACTGCCACAGATGTTGGACCGAGACGTTCTATTATCCCTGAACCAAAGAGCCTGATGATGTCTTCGAGAAGGGATTCCTTGTCTGCCTTTAGTACCACCGTCTCTTCTATAAAGACCCTATCGAACCCTGATGCCCATTCTTCTATATCATAGAGTACGTTCTGCGGGACGCTGGTTTTGCTGTTCTGTTTGAGGGATTTGATGATGTCCGCTGCCTTGATACCATTCTCAAGGGCAGAGATAACCGAGTCTTTTGATATCATAAAGGTTGCAGTGTGTTCATTGATGCTCCTAAGCTCGGCAAATCTGTTGAGTGTGAATAGAACAGGGATTGGCACACCGTCAAGGAGGGCTGTCACCTCGAAGTTCGGCTGGACATAGAGATATGGAACAGAGCTGTCTGGTTTACCAAATCCACTGCCGTCTTCTTTCCTGCCGGTAAAAAATGCTGCCCCGGATTCTGTCAGCCTGAGTGCATATATCTCGCCGGTATCCAGGAGACCGAGCTCAAGGGCACCTGCAAGATTGAGTGATACCAGAGTCTCCATTAACCTCTCTTTTCTGTCTGCCAGAGACCAGTACCTCAACGAGCTTTTCGGGTTTTTTATTATCTTTCTTTTAAGTTCTGTATAGAGCGCTTCAACCAGGTACCATTCGTCTTTCTTTGTGGATTCTACGACATCTTTAAATATGGATTTGAATGCGTTCCAGCCGTAGTAGGCTGTACTCATGTCAAATGCGGCTGCGATTACTGCATTCATGATATCGGTCTTTTTCTTTTTGAAGAGCCTGGAAACCTCTTTGCGGTTGACAATCATCTGGAAACTGGAGGCTCTGACAAGACGGAGTTTTGCTATAATTCCGCGGATAAAGGAAAAGTAATCCTGATTATTAATGGAGAGCATGGACGCCATCTTTCTAGCAGTCCTTTTGTAGATGTTGTGATGCCTTGTCAGTTGAACGCGGTTCTTTTCAGTATAAAACAGGAATACCATGATGTCGCTTAGGATACTGTTGTTTACCTTGACATCCCTGATTTTTGTTATATCCAGAGGTGTCCTGCTCCTCTTTTCAATAGCAGATCTCAATGCATCATGCATGTGCGGGGGTACAGCGTAGTAGATACCTGGTGCTCTTATCATGGTTAAAAGACATTTTGACCTGAGAGAACGGAATATCTCGTCTATCTCCCAGTATCCCACGGCAACTTCTGCATCACGGCGGGAAATCACAAAGTCCATCGATGAGAGGTATTCTATGAAATCATACTCGTCCTCCGGGAGTCCCGCGAGCACCTGTTCCAGCTTTGCTGGGTCATCCGATGCCATGATTATGGAATCTATCACCTCTTTTTTGTGTTTTATAATCTCTTCACCTTCTATTCCATCTATCCCCCAGAGTTTTACGAGCTGTTCCATCCTGCTTTTTGAAATGGAGTTGCAGATGTCTTCCAGCAGGTGAACTGACTCATCGTAACTCATCTTCAGCGTTTTATCCCTTGACAGGACAGCGGCCTTTTTTTCACCTGTGACCTCCAGGAGGACAGCGACAACATGTTTGCATACCCCGCCCATATCATAAGGACACGTGCAAAATGCCTTAAGTGTCGATCCGTTTTGTATTATGGTTATGGCATATCCAGTGGACCGCGAACCGTCCACAATCGCCTTCACCTGCTTATGACCTATATCGATGACGGTAACCCTGCCGCTGTTGTAGTAGTCCAGACCTCTTCTGTAGATATCGGGCCTTGTACTCTGTTTGATTTCGCTGCTGGTAATATCAATCATCAAAAGACAATGATATGAAAAGGTATAAATTTTTTGCCATCTACTCTATTTGTCTACTCTATTCGGTTTGAAAGAACCTCGTCCATGCTGCCTGTCCTGTATCCCTCCAGGTCAGCTACTATATATGAGAACCCTATCTCTCTTAGCCCTGACACAATCTCATCACGTCTCTCCACAAGCCTTGGGATATCGTCCGGGAAAACCTCAATCCGCGCAGTCCCGCCGTGCAGCCTCGCCCTTACCTGGGAGAATCCAAGCCCTCTAATGAACTCCTCTGCTTTCTCCACCTTTTCCAGCTTCTCTTTTGTAATCCTGTCGCCGTAGGGGATCCTGGATGCAAGGCAGGCAAACGAAGGTTTGCTATCTACAGAGAGTCCAAAATATCGTGCAATTTTTCTTACCCCATCTTTTTTTATCCCAAGCTCCACAAGCGGACTCTTTACACCGAGTTCTTCGGTCGCCTTCATCCCAGGCCTGTGCTGTCCTGTATCGTCTGCGTTAGCACCGTCAACTATGCAGCCGATTTCATATGTCCTGGCAACCTCTTTAAGCCCAGTCACAAGACCTTTCCTGCAGTGGTAGCATCTCTCAGGCGGGTTTTTGACAAATTCTGGATTTAAAAGCTCGTTTTCAAAGATTATCTCATGTCTTATCCCTATCTCTTCTGCAATCCTTTTCGCAGATAAAAGCTCGCTTTTAGGAAACGTGTACGAACTGGACGTAACTGCAATCGCCCTTTTACCCAGGACCTTTTTTGCTGCCATGGCTATGACAGAGCTGTCAACACCTCCTGAGAACGCAACGATCACTCCGTCCTTATCCTTAAACCAGTCCAAAAGCCTCTCTGCATCTTCCATCTATAACACCTATAACACCATATTATTTTATTAACACCTTTACTAACTTAACGTCCTTACTCAATCACTTTACTCTCAATCACTTTACTAAGTTGCCACGTTACCTTGCCAGGTACCTAAACAGTTACAGGCTAACTTTTTCTGGTACTCGGTTAAATATTTATTCCAGAATATCCCAGGTAAGTTTGGAGGTATTTAGATATTATGAAAATCGGATTGATCGGCGGTACAGGGATATATGACCCTGAGATATTTAAAGAAGAAGAGAGAAGGCAGGTTAAGACACCCTATGGAATATCTGATGTTTCAATTGGAGAGTTCAAAGGAAGAGAAGTATTTTTCATTGCACGGCACGGCAAGGGGCATGCGATTCCGCCGCACAGGGTCAAGTACAGGGCGAATATATATGCATTGAAATCCCTTGGTGTGGAGAGGATTATATCCACCAACTCGGTTGGCGCGATAAACGAAAATCTCCATCCAAAAGATGTCGTTATCCCAGATGATTTCATTGACTTTACAAAGAGACGCGACCTGACATTCTTCGATAACGAGACCGTCCATATAGATGTCTTTGACCCGTACTGTCCTGAAATCAGGGACGCACTGACAAAGGCGGCTGACCTGACAGTCAAAAAGGTCTTTAAATCTGCTGTGTACGCATGTACCGAAGGTCCGAGGTTTGAAACCCGGGCAGAGATAAGGATGATGAGAACGCTTGGATGCGACATTGTGGGTATGGTCGGGATCCCTGAGGTCGTTCTTGCAAGGGAACAGGAGATATGTTATGCGTCTGTATGTATGGTCACAAACTATGCATGCGGGATTCTCGAAGAAAAGCTGACTGTCAGTGAGGTCATGGAAATAGTTAAAGAGAACCAGGGGAACATCAAAAAGATTGTCACAAAAGCGATTGAAATGGTCAAAGAAGAGCGGGACTGCGAATGCAAAAACGCACTTAAAGGTGCAAGAGTATGACGGACACAGACGCACAGACGGCGAAGGACAGATGGCAAAGGATATGAAGGTGGATGATGGAAGACATGAGTGGTATTAAGATTATCCCGCTTAGCTGCAAAAAGGCTGTAACCAGGGACGCAATAGAGAGATATCCAGGTATCCAGATTATAGATTCCAGGATTATCGCAGGAAGATCACATATAACGTTTGCGATTTCTAAAGCAGAGAAGGCATTTGAGAAGGGTGAGAATATAAGCAAAGACTTCTTTTTAGAGGTGTTACTCAGGGCATCTGCACAAAGACAGATAAAAGAAGCAGTCAGCCTGCTCGGCATCAAGGAAGAAGGATTAAAAGGGATTATTTTACTCTGTAAAGAAGTGCCGCAGGACTTTTTAGAGGAATACGGATGCAGGGAGGACCCAGAAATCTTCAATATTGGAAAAGATAAATACGAACGGATAAAAGAAGCTTTTTTTATAGATGAGACAGAGATAAGGGCAGTTTCCGGACCTGGAATTAAAAGCAGGACAGACCTTTTAAAGGCAATCGTAAAGGAGAGGATATCCCTTCTAGAGGTGTGACCTGATAGAAGTAATCCGCTCTCCTATTCACTCTCATATATTCACTACTCTCTTAAAGACCTGTGGGTAAGAATGACTCTCTGGAGTACTGTGAGGTGAGTTATTACAGCGAGGATTATGAGACCTGCATAAATCGAGCCACTAACCCCTGTTATCTCCAAAATTGTCGCGATCATCAATATTATAAGCCGCTCAGCCCGTTCTGCAATACCCACATCGCATCGTTCAATATAATTCTCAGCCCTTGCCCTGGAATAGCTGACAAGCAGACTCCCGACAAGCACGATAAATACCAGCAGGTAATGGTCTTCCAGATAGAGGGCAACCCCTATAAGGACGAACGAATCAGAATACCTGTCGGTTAGAGAATCGAGAAACCCGCCAAACTCGCTTACCCTGTTCAGTTGCCTTGCCACTGCACCGTCAATGGCATCAAGGACCGATGACAGAACCAGAAACACCAGGGCGAGATGAAGATATTTCTGTGCAAACATCCCTGCCGCCATTATGCTGAAAAAAAGCCCCAGGAGCGTTATAATGCCTGGACTTATACCGGATTTCGAGATAAGTCTTGCAACAGGAACGATTATCTTATCTGCATGACCCCTGAAATTTGCACTTAACATCTCTATCTATTTACCTCTTCCACAGGGCATCATGGTCAACAGTTTCAATCCCGCAGTCATATTCTTTTGCCATCTCCTCAATCTTTTTTAGTGCTGCACCCCTCTCCTCTGGAGAACCCAGCAAATAAAAACGCATCATAGACGGCTTCTTTTCCTCAATACCCTCCTTTAAGGTAGTAAACGAAATATCGCAATTTTTCACATCGACGTCCATTTCCTTTATCAGCTCATAGAGTTTGAATATAATACCTTTCTCCAGGATATGGCCAACCATTATAACTTCTGTCTTCGGTTCAAACAAAATATCACCTCTTCAATTGTTTTGCGATCATAACCCGCATCCTGTCGCCGCAGTTTTCCGCATGATCCGCCACTCTTGAGAGCAATTTTATTACCCTCATCAGATGGAAAAATTCGCCAAACGAAAGTCTGTCATCGAGGTCAAAGACGCGTTTTCTCATCTTCAAATCGAGTTCATCTGTAAGTACCTCTTTTTCATTTAAAAGATTTATGTACTCCTCGACTTTGCTGTCCTTCCTCTTAAACGACATCTCGAATATCTCGTTCATACTCTTGACAGCCAGAGGTACGAGATTTACAACATCACACGTCTTCTTTGTCAGATCCAAAAAATCTTCCTTGAGGTCTTTGGAAAGCCTTGTACGCCTTAAACTCATGGTCAACGCAGTCTCTTCCAGTCGATCTGCTACCTGGTCCTGTTCTCTTAAATAGTTTAGAAAATCGCCCCTGTCCACGACCATGAATATACTCCTTGGAAGGTTTTCTCTTATATGGTTTTTAATCTTGTCTGCCTCGTGTTCTGTCTTTGAAATTGTAATCGCAATCTTCTCAGATGTCTCAAAATCTTCATTGCAAAATGCCTCCACACATTCCTTGAAAAGGTCAGCACACTCATTTACCAGACGCGCATGTTCCTCCAGTGGTTTGAAAGGCGATTCTGCAAAC
>WAQR01000153.1 GCA_015520145.1 Candidatus Hydrothermarchaeota archaeon | reverse complement strand
CTTTATTACTGGTAGATTAGGCTTTCAATGAAGTCCCCCGAAGGGGGTTTGTTCCCAGCGCCCAGGGCATGCGAGTGCCGGAGATATCAAAGCGTTACCACTACAGCAAGAGATGGATAAGAGAGATCATCCACCAGTTCAACGACAGAGGTCTGGAAGCGATATTCCCACACTATGCGGGTGGAAGGCCGCCCGCCTTCACAGAGGAACAGAAGTCCAGAATTATCGATGCGGCACTGAGCCGTCCCCAGGACCTGGGGCTACCGTTTACTCAGTGGTCTCATGGCTCAACCGCATTGAGTCCGAGTTCTCGAAAGATCAAAAGCCAGTCGAGATTAAAAAGAGGGATCTGGTTGGTTGAGGAGGCATTAGTGATGAATTAATTGAATCCTTTAAAAATACAACCCTGGGGACAGATGAAATCAAGAAAATAGTAGGAAAAAAAGCTATGAAATCTTCTTTTCTGAATGCCTTGATAGAAGAGTTAGAAACACATAGAAACAAATATGAAATCGGAGAAAGGATTTCACAAAAAATTGGACGAAAGTGGTCAAGCTCCTCTGAAGTTAGGTATTTAACTGCAGGAATCACTTGGTTAAAATATTTCTGCCTAATAGAGGTTCCAAAAAAGAAAAACATCAAGAAAGAATCGAAAATCCAGATTGCTCTTGATGATTTACATTAAAATCTCTCTAATCGGATTCTAATGGCGGAATATGAGAAAAAACCCTGCTGCAAGAGTCGAAAATAAGGTAAGAAATGGGAGTAGGGGGACCAAACAACCCATCATCCGAAATCATAAGGTCATATCGGTAAGCTTCCATAAATAAAAGGACCGCCCTCTATATAGATATGACAATAAAGTTTATATATTGACAAACCTATATAACTGAGCATGACAGGCGAGGTTCCAGAAAAAGTAATCGAGTACGTGAATTCCAGGGAGTATATCCGCGTAGACGACCTTGAAGAAAGATTTGCCTTCAAAAAATCTACCTCCTATTCTTACCTGAGCAGGCTGGAAAAAAGAGGAGTCATATCAAGAATAGGTTATGGGAGATATAAAGTGGGGAAGGTCGAACATATTGAAGTTTCCATCATGCCCAGAACCAGGAAAATCGTCGAGATAATCAGGAAAAAAATGCCCTTTGCAGAATTTGTTATCTGGAGTACAGAGAATCTATCCGATTTCACACACTACACTATAGGAAAAAATATAGTATTCATAGAGGCAGAACATCGCCTCACTGGCAAAATAAAAGACGCTTTACTTGACCATGACGTAAGAGCGATTGTAGAGCCAACAAAGGTTGAACTCAAAGAGGTCTTCACATATTTTAACGAGCCGGTGTTAATCTTAAAACGCAGGGAAAAATATGCCACACAGAAAATTGATGGAATACTGGTACCTCAAATAGAGAGGATGCTTGTAGACCTTTATTTTCTCATCACCAGAAAGAAACTGCCCTTCCCGCCAGATGAACTTGGGAGAATCCTTTACAACATCCTTTATGACAGGACACTTAACCTGGAGCGGCTAAAAAGATATGCCTCGCGAAGACTGTTAACTGAAGAGATCTCAGTTCTTTTGTCGCGATTTAAGCGAGAATATCCTGACCTGGACATCCCATTTCTTGAAGAAAAACTTGAGACAAAAGAGAAGGTCATTGATGAAATAGTAAAAGGTGCTCTTAAATGAGACTGGTTGATAAATACAACGAAAAGCTTTACGGCAAACTCGACGATTTCAAAGAGGAAACTCTTCAACGGCACATTGATAACAAAAATGCATCCAATCTCACCAATCTAAATAAAGCTCTTTATGCCCTGGAATATCTCGCCCAGTTACAGAAAGAAGGGATGAGAATGGTTTTTAAAGGTGGTTCGGCGGTACAGCTATTGCTGCCCCAGGGGTGGCAGAGACTTAGCATTGACCTCGACATAACTACGGACTTACACAGAGACGAAATAGAAGATGTGCTGGAAGGAATTTATACCCGATTTGGCAGAGAATATTTTTCATATGAGAGGAGGCAGAGTGATGCTCTAGGAGAGAGCCTATTTTGCACCTACAGGATACATATCCCCACTTTAGGATCGGGAAATTCAGTGATCCTTCTTGACGTAGTTCATGTAGATGCCAAGTATAAAACCCAGAAAACCCGACTCAAAAGCTTTTTTTATGAATCGGATATCAGAGTAGAAACCCCGACAATCGATTCGATTACAGGAGATAAGCTATCCACACTTGGACCCCATACTATTGGTAGGCACCTGCGGGATAGCCGGAATGGCTTGGAATACATCAAACATCTCTATGATATAAAAAATCTTATCCTCAGTCTTTCAGATCTAGGCGATGTTTTCAATGCATATATGAAATGCCACTCGTTGCAGGGATTGCTCAGGGATACTCAAATAGAGTTCAAGGAATGCCTTGAAGATCTGTTCTATGTTTGCAAGTTCCTCACACTGACCGATAATACGGCTGCCA
Source organism: Candidatus Hydrothermarchaeota archaeon (assembly GCA_015520145.1). Lineage (GTDB taxonomy): Archaea > Hydrothermarchaeota > Hydrothermarchaeia > Hydrothermarchaeales > WAQR01 > WAQR01. Next base: position 714 of record WAQR01000153.1, on the reverse strand, counting down.
AATATACGGCAATACTTGGGACCAATAAAACAGAGCCCATGGAATATTACAGAATCTGCCAGAGGGGTAGCCGCAGATTTCAGCCATTTCTGACCTTTAATAACCGCTATACTTGGGAGAGTATTCGAGAAACTGCCGCTGCTATTTCATTTACAGCCAAGCTTTTCGAGTTGATGGAAAATAATGAAATAGAAGGTAAAAAGGCAACACATTCTTTAAAATCACTGGATGTCAATATGCCAGAGTTGATAAAAGATGAAATCCTCATAGATCAAATGATAAAGGAGATAGCGTCTCTTCCTCCTGAACAACGCTGGCACATTCATCCGGAAGATATCAAGGACAGCCCCATCCTTCTTGTTTTCTGGTACGGTCACTTCTATCCATATCGTTTAATGGAATTGGTCGAGTAGATACTATTCCTCATCACCCCTCCGACGAGAGCACCCCACCAATCGCCCAGTTCTCTTTTTTGACGTCCTCGAATATGATGGTGGTATGCTCTGGCGTTGTCTTTGCTATTGCCCTGTTGCCCTCTACCAGGTAGGGGAACTCGTCTATGATCCTGTAGTTTGTAACTGTAATACCATACCGCCCTTCTTTCAAATAAGAAATATCCGTCAAAGGCTCTCCTGTCACTCTCCTGTATCCTGCCATAATCAATCAAAGAGCAATTTCTTTTCAGAGGGAGGATATAGTGCAGTTTCTCATCTT
>WAQR01000152.1 GCA_015520145.1 Candidatus Hydrothermarchaeota archaeon | reverse complement strand
TGGTAAAGCTTACTGATTCGACACCGTTTGGATCTACCACAAGCTCGGCTTTTTCATCGCCAAGCAGCTCGAACCAGTCTGACTTTTTGAGTTCGACGAGGATATTTTGCGAGGTATTTAGATAGTTGTATACCTGCATTTTAACAGGGAACTCCTCATAGCGGGTCACGGCATAGGGCAGATCTGGATCAACGAAAAACTCCTGGAAGACCCTGATCCCGGTCTCGGCCATCCCGATACCCTCTGCCGAAGAGGATACCGCATGAAGACGCCATGTCGTTATGGAATCCGGGGCTTTCAGGGACAGCTCGATTCTTCCGTCTTCTTCTGTTACAAGCATCGGCTCCCAGATCCAGGTCTCAGGAAAGAACTGCCTGACACGCTCAACCTTTGCAAGAGGCTGTTCTTGTGACGGTGCGGTCGTTGCACGGGGTGCAAGCTTGGCGTCTGCGGCGGCCTTCTCAGCCCACACTGTCATCGCAGGTAGAACATCTTCCACCATCATGTCACCGCCTCCTGCCGCACCCGCTCCCCCCACGGGTCTGCGTATCTTTTGGCTTTCGGGTATCTTTATATCGGTCGATGCGAGGACCTGCATTCCTGCATCTTTTATAACGTCCATGGCACTGACAGGTCTAAGAGAAGCGTATCTGTACGGCTGTTTTTGATGCGACTCTGCCTCTGGCTCCATGAACCTGCGCTCAAGCTCGTCAAACACCTGCTTGATGTTGAGCCTCCCCTCGTTCAAGGCAAATACCGATTCGTCCACTATCGAGACACCGATTATGGACAGAGAACCTGCATCGAATTTTACCAGGACGTCTTCTCCAGGTGCAGCCTCGTCTTTATCAAAGGACGCTTTGAGGTCGACTGGCAGGGTCATCTCGACATCAAACGGCAGGGAATCTGCCGAGATCTCACTATTCGGGTTGATCATGTAAGCGACAATCTTTGCCCCGGGGCTCATCTGTGGCGTGACCGTGATGGATATCTTCCTGTCATCACTTGTGCCGGAGTAAACGGTCCTCCCGGAAGCGACGACGTCATAATAAACCGTGCCTTCATTTGTGCTGTATACGCCAAATACGATATTCTCCCCGGTCTTTGGTATCCCTTCGCTTACCTGGACAAGGTGGATAAAGCTCGAGCTTGGAGAATAAGCGGACTTAAGGGAGACCTGCGATCTTGCAGCTTTCTCCCCTTTTACTGTGGCAGATATCCATGCACCTTTGACATCTTCCGGGGCGGTAAATTCTACAAGGGCAACCCCGTTCTTGGTACTGATGTCCCTGTCTTCTGTCTTCTCCCTGTACCTCTTGTCCGTATACCTGACCTTAAGCGTGACGTCCCTATCCAGTGGCTTGCCGTCGGGTGTTTCGGTTACCACCAGAACCTGGAAAGGCAGCCCGGGCTTTATAGAATAGGTTTCAGGGATCAACTGGATGACAACAGGGGATCTGGTTATCGTGAGTAATCTTGAGGTCTTCTCGACGTGCCCACCGGTATCCTTTACCGAGATATTCAGCATGAGGCTCCCCTGTCCGCCTGCACCATAAGTACCTGCGACGTACCCGACCTGCGGCAGGGCGAATTCCTTTTTCCCGCCCTCCAGGTTCGCCGAGAAGGTCTGGTATTTCTCCCATGTCCCGACATACCTGTAGGCATCTATGGTGACCTCGCCATTGACTGGCTTGCCAAAGAAATAATTGGCAGATACGCTGCCCTGGATTTTTTCATCGACCAGGAACCATTCTTTTTGCAGGTCGACATCCACCTTGAATTTGGGTAAGACATATCTTTCAACGCGAATGTCGATGCTGCTTTTTGTCGTGTCGGCAGTTGCCGAGATTTTCCATGTCCCGAAATTCAGTTCCCTTGCAAGAGGCAGGTCAAAGGTGGTTACTCCAAAGACGTTTGTTGTTGAGATATTTTTGAAAACCTTGATACCCTTTGCATCTGCTATCTCGATTGTGATGTCTGTTCCCATGGGCTTTAGGTCATTGTTAAGTGCGAGTATCCTGCCGTGGATGGTCTGGCCCGGTTTGTAGATGGGTTTGTCTGTCTCGATAAAGAGTACGGCACCGTTTTTTATCTGCACCGTCCCGTTAAATGACTGGTTAAAATCTTCAATCTCTGCGATAAAGGTGTATGACCCCTCATCGAGTTGTGGGACCTTAAATGATGCGACCGTGTGCCCGACGCTCCCGGTTGACCCCTCGACGAGTTTTATTTTCTTCCCTGTCTTATCAACAAGCGAAAAACTGATACATCTCCTTATGGGATTACGTGTATCCCTGGAAAAGGCCGCCATGCTAACTGCTCCCTCACCCCCGGAAAAGAGGGTCTTTGGCGCCATCAGCAAATAACCGGTATTCTCCAAATCCCGATATGCTGTGTCCAGTGCCGTGCATTCAATGGCCGGATTCGACGGCACGTAAGTAATCTCATCAGGGAGTCTGGGGGGTGTTGTGGTGTTAAATCCACTGATACACCCGCTGGCACCAAGAATTATAAAGACCATAAATATGGCGCAAAATTTCGCATTTATCGTTTTCATCATCCTGTCCTCCCATCAACCTTTTTCTTCTTTCTCACCTGTCTGATTATAAAGTATATCACCAGTATAAATACCGCCCACGGCAGGGCAGAACCTGTAAAGACGATAATCCCTTTTACTGATGAGATAAATCCTCCCAAAGCCTGCCTCAATGTATCTCTAATCCCCCAGCTCTGGGTTATCGGTTCTACCTCGTACATTTCAACGGTAATAGTTGATAACTCAATCCTGTTGTCAAGATACCGGATTCTGCCTTCAAGCCTTTCGATCTCGCCCCTGACCCTGCTCAACTGCTGCTCTACCTTTAAAAGGTCTTCGACAGTATCTGCCCTGTCGAGGATTGCAAGATATCGCTCTTCCTCTTTTTTGAAGGTGTTGAGCCTGGCCTCGAGATCGATGTATTCCTCACTCACGTCCTGCCCCGAGGTTCGTTTCGATTCCACGGTTCCGATTCCTTCGAGGTCTTTTATTGCAGTATAAAAATCCTTCTGGGGAACTCTAATTGTTATAGTACCTCTCATTTTGCCAGAACCGGTCACGTATGAATAAGAATCAGATATAAATCCCCCATATCTTTTTGCGATGCTTTCTACTGCATCAGATGCAGCCTGGAAGTTGTCAACCTGGACGTTCAGAGAACCTGTCATGATTATTTTTCTTTTCACTGAGTAATCAGGGGATGCATCCTGAGATATTTTCCCACCTGGTGGTACCATGTATTTTTCAGCCACACCGCCTCCAACACCGCCTCCGGAGTCGGCCGCGTCAACCACGGCAGCCGTGGGAGTCGGGACAGCATATTGGTCTGACACCCGCAATCCAGGTGACATCTCCGATCTATCTGCCGAGCCAAGACACCCGCCTATAAGCAGTGTCAAAACCACTGCACACCACAATACCATGTTCCTGTTCTCCTTCATTCAATCCGCCTCCTGATATTATTCCACACAAATAGCAATAGAAGAGCAAATAACGCGCCGAACAAGAACCAGAGGTAGAGGTTCTGTTCCACCGGCGGCTGGATGGGGAGGGATGCCTGTGCCTGGGTTTGTTGTGGCAGGGTGCCCTGGATGACGGCATCTGCCGTTTCTCTGCCTCCTCCCGGGGTAGTGGGGGTAACTTGAGTAAGATTCGATGCTGTCACATTTGTCACATTCTGCACCTGCCCGGCGACTTTTGATGCCGCGGCCTCTTCCATCATTACCTTGCCGGTCGTGACCCCACCGCCCCCACCGGATTCTCCAGCATCCAAGAGCGCTTCAGGCGGTGCCATTGTGGGTGCAGCCGCAGTTTTGGCCTCACCTGCCATTATGGAGGAGGTGCCCGCTCCGCCGCCCGGAAAACTGAAACCTCCGGTAATGAGATAGTACAGCCTCTGGAAGAGATATCCTGAAAACACCGCCCCGATAATGAAGTAAACCCCGAAAAGTGTGCGCTTCAAAAAATTCTTTGTTTCTTTTTCCCCCACATTTTCAGGTGCGATGATTATGAATTTCCTTGTCGGGCCGTAGTATTTGACTTCCCTGCCCTTCTCGCTGTACCTCGTCCTCTCGACCTTTATAAGACCTGTCTGGAGCAGGTTTTCGATATTGTAATGGAGGGTTGTAAGAGGTGCGCCCAGTTTCTCCGATATCTCCGTGGCTGACATCGGCTCGTCTGCCAGTGCCTCCAGGATCCTCCTCGAAGTGTCGTTGGATAGGACCTGTGAGATCTTTTTTGAGTTCCTGTCGTTTATCGGCAGGATTAGGAGTTTCTCGTCGGTCATGTTTTTTACCTCTCTTCTACCTCTCTTCTACCGTGTTCTTTTACCTCACTTGATTTACCTCACCATACATATCTCTTAACCTTTTTGCAGATGAAATTATTCCCATATAATTGCTTTTGTACAGAAATTTCATATTTTTGCATTCTATTTTCGTTTTTCATGGTTAATAATACGCTTTCTACAAATATAAGCTTTGCTTAAGCTTCGAATTGGTTCGAAGTTATCGATTTGGGTTTGTTTGGTTAAACTTAATACTGCATTTATTACAAAACAGCAGTAGTGTCCGATAAGTAACTGTGGATTTTTCAGGATAGTCTTTTCAAGACACTGCTCTAAGTCCAGCCGAAACTATAAATATCTTATCTGCTATATTATCCATTATGGTAAATGTCCTAATAGTCGATGATGAGCCTGATATTGTCGATATTCTAACGATATTATTGAAAAAGAAGGGGTATGAGGTGTCTGCAGCTTAC
>WAQR01000151.1 GCA_015520145.1 Candidatus Hydrothermarchaeota archaeon | reverse complement strand
GTTGCAGGCTGGACAGGTATAAATCCGCTCGTCAGGTCTGTGTTTTCTACCGCAGTTGATACATCTAAGTTCTGGCATGGTAATTCATTTAACCTTCGTATATTTAACCTTTTATACACAAGAGGATTTTGTCAGGATTCCAGGGAGCTGTTAGAGGCCATCCAATTAATGCTCTCAAAACCCCGTTTTAAACCCCGTTTTAATTGGACCGTCCATCTTTTTTAGACATTATATGTTGATAATCTGTATCGAATTAACCCGATATCGGGCGTATCACAGAGGTGCTGATTCCTGAAATATGCGCCGACCTGCTCCTTTCTGCCCGGTTGTTTGTGGGTTCAACCCCCCGGATTTCATACAAAGGTAAGCATGATGACGGTGGTATTAAGATACTTATCCTAGTGAAAGCGCTGGAAAAGATATATAAGTTATACAGGTAGATATAGAATACATAAGAAATCCATATAGAAATACTTATATATATTATAGCATAGAAACTGGAAAGCAATAAAATTAGCGATAATATTGCCAGGATATGTCACTAAGGAGGTGAGTTAGTGAGATCAAACGGAGCATCTGCTGGTTTTAAAATTGGTCCTGGGAAGGGTCTCGTTGATAGAGCAGTAATTATGGATAATTCCGGTAATGTCAGCATGAAAAAACTACTTGTCGAGCTTGATTCTGTCGGGAAAGAGATAAACAGGAGAAAAATCTTGGTTAGACAGTTGGGTAGATAATAAATGCCAACGTGTCAGTCTCTGGAAACCTGTAACTTTGCACCGATTTCTAGAATATTAGATTTATGTGGTTACATTCCCGATGGAACTCCATGCAATTGTATTGAGATTAAACCGGCATATAATCCTGAATGGGATGAAGAGAGATTACAGTATTTAAGTAAGGTTAATGCGGGTTTCTTTTTTAGTCCTACTTTGATTGCCGGTATTTTAGAAAATACAGACAATGAATCCGGTGTATTCGCAGAAGTCCTGGAAGGATATACTCCTGACCAGAGAAGAATGGCGTCTGAGATGGTCAGGAGAGTCAGAGAGAAATTAGATTTTCCTAACCCTCATGATAAACGAATCTGGATTTCAATTGAAGAAGAGAAAGGATTTGTTGATCTTAGATGGGGTGGTAGTCAAATATGTGAGATTTATCTCTCTCCACCTCATTGGATGAATGGTGATAATGGGTATTATCTTTCCTGTTTAAAACAATACTCCTCTTCATATTCAATGTGCGACAGGTCTGAAATAGACAACACCAAAATTTCGTGTGTACCCATGTCATTTCCTATGGAGAGGCATGGAGAGGAGGCGGAAATTGGCCTGGGTGTTTGTGCGGATTTTGCTTTACGGACGGCTTTTTTAATTTTAGATCATAAAAAAGCCCCTACAGTACCCCAAATTAGAGCCGTCGCAGAAAGAGAGATTTTAGAAGATTTAATGTCTGCATCTGATTCTGAAGGGATGTCGAGTATTGAAATTTCAAGTATTTTGGAGGCGTTTGGATACAAGGTTCACAATTGTTTCTCTTATCCGGTTCAATGCCCTAACTGCGATGAGGAATTCCACCCATTTCCAGAATCTATTCCTTCATTGGAAAGTGCTTATGCCTATATTGAATCCGGCATTCCTACGATATTAACATTTAGCGATTCATCGGTTCTCCCGTGGAGAGAAGACGAAGAGGGCGAACCACATGCTATCGTGGCGATAGGGCATTCCTTGAACGAAGAAAATGAAGTGGATGGTTTGATAGTCCATGACGAAACCTGTTTGCCTTACCAGATTCTACCAAGTGAAATTAATGGAAAGCATTTAGACGATTTAATTTCAGATATCATCGCCCCCACTCCTCCAATGGCAGGCGTTCCGTATGGTGAGGCAAAAACATTTTTAGAAGAAATTCCCAATGCCCTTTCTAACATTTCAGAAGGAAATATAAAAATTCGGCCGATTTTAGTTGATTCTGTTACGGCCAAGACGTTATTTACCGGACATATCCCAAGGGCGCATTTGATTGATTACCGTATTGTTGCGGATAGAGAGGAACTAGATGATGCCCATTTATCTCGATATGTGTGGTTTTTCGAGCTTAAATACAATGATAACAAGTACTATGGAGATATCTTGATAAATGGTGAAAGAACGGATCCCCCTATTCTTGCGTTCAATCTTCCAGAGGAAAATATGTACCTGTGTAGGGATGAAGCCTGGGGAATGATGGGAGATTTTGAATAGAGGCATGTTCTTTTTTTCTTCTCAACCCCCGCTTTGCTTTCTTTTATCCTTTCCAGCAGTTTTTCTGCTGGCTCATCGCTTGGATACTGGGGGACGTGTTTTCCTTCAAAGTCTTTTTTGAGAATAGACTGATGGAGGCGTTCTGCCTGTTTAAGACTTTACTCTACGGCTATCCCAGGTCTTCATCCACGATCTTCCCCCCTATCTGATGAATTGTCTCCTTTACTTTGTCCTCTATAGTTGATTTGGAAATCCCCTCTTCGTCTGAAATATCTATTTCAATTTTCAGCTTGAAGTCCCCGACTTCCTGACTGATTGGCATCAAAACGCCCCTGTTCAGGTCTGCGATTTTTGTGGAGGGGATGCCCTCTATCTTTAATATGACTTTTCTATATTTTTGTGGTGGTGCTGTAACTCTTTCTGATTGGGATCTAAGAGGGTCCTTTATCCGCTCAGTCTCAGCTTCACTGGGAGTATATCTGTCCACATCCTCCTTACTTTCAAGTTCTTGTTTGAATTTCTGGCAGACGTCTTTTGGTACCAGGTATTCATTTTCATAAAAGGTTATTTCACCTGTGGAGATGTTTGTTTTGAATTTGAAGGTGTCTTCATCAATTTCCTCATCTTTGTAAACCGCAATGCCCAATGCACCATCTGCGACGCCCTGGCGTATGGCATGTCTAAGGACTTCTGGTGACGCCAGCATGACCATATTCCTGTCTTTGTAAAACTGCTCAAGCAATGTTTTTGTGGATACTCTTTTGTTGACAAGGAATTTGTCGATAATAAACCTGTAGTGGAGGCTGTTGACAAGTTTTTCTTTGTATCCCAGCTCGGTTTTATACCATCCGGATAGGGCCTCTTTTCCCACACTTGGCTGCCCTAAATCGATTACTCCACTTCCCACCTGGAGTATATGATACATCCTGCGAAGGTTGTAAGAAAAGTCCCGGTCGATTTTTTTCATGCGTTCTTTGACTTCAGGGAGTTTCTCTTTTAGCGGCTCGTTTTTCCCTGCTTCTATCTCTTGTTTTATGTCTTTTAGGGCAAGGTAGGTCTTTAGCTCATCTTTTACGGCAGCAAAAGCCGATGGGTCAGAAAAGGCGAATATCAGGGTATTTTTGTAAATCCTGAAGTTATTACCTTTTTTATCAAACCAGGAATCTACGTCACCTTCATTTAAATCAGGATTCAGGATAACCAGCTTTATCTCCTGGTTATCGGGTATGTCTTCAGAAGAATTTGGCCAGATGTAGGTGGAAAATGCCCTTCCAGCTTCCCGTCTCAGAACCTCTTTTAGCTCTTCTTCATAGGATTCGCTGAATAGTTCTTTTTTGTCCAGTATCATGCGGTTGAGGTTGGGGATTTTTGAGAAGTAGAACCTGTTGTTTTTTTCGTTGAGATACCAGAGGGTCTTTGCTTGTTTTTGCAGGACCTCGGTGACCATCGAGGGGATGGTGTCATGGTGAAGGGTGGCGAACTTTATATAGGGAAGGTCTATGCCCTCATCTGAACCTTTTACTGTGAAGGAATGGAAGAAGATAGATGTGGAAATCCTCTCTGCCAGGTGCTTCCATTTTTTATTTTCCCTGTCCATTGCCTGGGACTTTGCATCATGTCCGGCGATGTCTGAGCCGATAACGCTCTCGTATTCATTTCCGATGTGGCGGAGGAACTCTCTTCGTATGGATGGATTCTCGAGGTTTATGTCTGAGGGCAGGATTATATCGATGTTCTTTTCTCTTTTGTACAGGTCCTCAACGACGTTTGCCAGGAGCCTCAGGACGCCCCGTGTTCTCTGGAACGATGCGTAGGTCCCCCATTTCTCATCTAGAATATCTATAAGATCAGGATGGAACGGATAGGCAAGTTCCATCTTTCTTTTCAGATTTATGTCCCGGGCTTTCTGGGGAAGCTCGTCCTTGTTCTTCTGGTAAAGGTCAAAGTACTCGTGGATTATCCTGTCTTTTTTGCCATCGTCTATGGTTCTTTCAAAGAGTCGCCTGGAGATTATGGAGTAGACCTCTTCACCTTTTACGGGCGTTTCTATGGATTCCAGTCTTCCGAAGATCTTTTCAAGCCTTCTCAAACTTTCTCCAGATTTTTCACTTGGGTCTTCAATGTCGCTTGATGGCAGGGTAACTATCATCATCCCCTTTTTGATTGAGGAAACGGTTTCTGTAAGCTCCTGCAAAAAGGCGTAGGTCTGTGTGGCGAGATTTGTATCTTTGTAGTGGACGCCGGCAGCCCTGACCACATATTCGAGGATTTCATCGAAAAGGAGTATGAAGGGCTGCTGTTCCCGCAGGAACCGGCCCAACTTTTCTTTCCCTGGAGCGATCTTCTCTGTGTCGTTCTTTTCGAAAAATTTGTACCCTGCTTTGCCTGCAAGCTGGTATGCTATGTCGCCCCAGAGGGTGTTTATTTTTAAGCCGTCAGTTTCCCTGCCTTCCAGGGGATTTAGAGATGTGCCGACGATAACGGCAATCCGGGAGTCTATGGTTTCAAGGCCGGCAGGTAAAATGGATTTTATCTTTTCACCGCTTTTTATGTAGTGGTAGATGGATACCAGGGCATGGGTTTTGCCGCCGCCGAAAGGTGTTTGTATCTCTATGATACCCCTTCCTTTTCCTAAGGTGAGTTTGTGCATGACATTTTTGAGCAGTGAGGTTATTCCTTGAGTGAAATATGTTTTTTTGATAAACGTGTAAGGGTCGCTGTAGTCCGCCGGTGCGGTGAGTGAAACTACGTCGTCTAACTTGGCAGCAAAAACCGCCTCGTCGAAATCCCCGTCTTTGATGTCCCTGTGGGGGTCGACGATATCGAACCAATTTTCCATCTCAAAAACCTCCATTCATATTATCGCATGTCTACCATGTTGTTTATTTTGATGTGGCGGAGGATTGAATTATCCTTGGATGATGCGATTGTCTCATTATTTTCCTTCCTCCTTTAAAACCTTCTCTATTTTCTTTTTCAGTTCAGGTAATTCATCAATAATTATGTGCCAGACAATTTCATCGTCCACTACAAAGTATCCATGGATTAAACGATGTCTTAACCCAACAATTTGTGACCATGGTATCTCTTCATACTTTTGTTGTATATTTTTAGGTATTTGGTTCACAGCTTCACCTATAATCTCAAGGTTTCTTATAACAGCATCTCTTGTTTTTGTATCTTTTACAAATTCTTCGTATGATAGAGCATAAACATATTTTTCAATTTTTCCAATGCTCTCCAATATCTCTGTGGCAAACAGTTTCCAGTCTCTCTTAGACATAAATCAAGTCCTCCTTAACGCTTTGCCAAAGTATTGGTTTTTGTTTTAAGGCATTGGGTGTAAAAAGGTCAACTTTTACTCCTAATATCTCTTCCAGATGATCAGCAAGTCCAAAAAATTTAAGACCAATTGGTTTTTCAAATTCAACTAAAATATCAATATCGCTTGTTTTTTTCTGCTCATCCCTTACAAAAGAACCGAAGATGCTGATTTGTTTGACTGTATACTTCTTTTTCAATTCCCCTTTATGCTCTGCGAGTATTTTCCGTATCTCTTTTAGACTTTTCATCTTTGTTCGTTGGCTCCTTTTTTTGCAGTATTATGAAGTATAGATGATACTTGGCTGGAGAGAGAGATAAATCTTACCCACTGGATTTGGGAGAAATCTTCTGGAAATCGTCCAGGGCTTTTTGTTTTCTTGTCGCACTTTCGCTTATGTAGCTGTCTTTGCCCATGAGGAACCACCCTAAAAGCTGTTTTTCCTTGTTGCCGTTGGTCAGGCTCTCTGCCACTGCCTGGCAGAGCTGCCAGAAGGCGGGGCTTGCACCATAGCCCGTGCTGCTTAAAAGCTCGTTTATCTCGTCCCTTTTGCCGTTCTCCCACAAAAGCAGGGTCTTGTGTATGACGTCTACCATGTTGTTTATTTTGAACGTGTCCCTTTCTTTTGGATTTAAGACCTTTATTTTGTCTCCCATCTTTTTTACGAAACCGCCTTTTTTCCAGAGGTCTTCGAGGTTCACGCCAGCAGCACTGGCAAGCTTTCTTGCATCGTCAAAGGGCACGGTGTTGTCAAGGTATGTCCAGCGGTAGGTGAGGTAGAAGTGGGATTCGCTGTCTATGCTGCCTGAAGATGCCCCCTTCAGGAGCTGGTTAACTATCCAGTCTGTTGAGATGGTGCGGATATAGTCCAGGAGATCGGCGGTTGTAACCCTTTTACCGGAGTACTTCTCTACCTTTTCATATTTTGAGAAGACCTCCATGGCAGGGCCTATAGCAGAGATGAAGAAGTCCCCGCCAACAATTTTGGCGTTCCAGAACTGCTGGAGCTTTTCCTCGATGCGCTCTTTTATCAGGGGCTGGATTTCGCTGTAGTAGCCGACCTCTTTACGGTCGATTTTTCGGCAGACCATGTAGATGGAGGAGGCGAGGGCGGCTGAGGCGGCTGCCCTCAAGCGTGTTTTCATTTCTGTGTGTAACGGCCAAGATGCTGTTACCACAAGGCCGGCATTTACGAGGGAGTTGAGCATGGTCTCCCAGCCAGAGGTTGTTTTGTGGGCGTAGACGATTACGGCAACTCCGCCGGGTTTTAAGATGCGGTGTATTTCTTTAAATGAGCCTGAAAGCATGTTTTCGAAGAACCCCTTTGCCTCCTCCCAGGACTGTTCATGAGTGTATGCCACGATTTCGTTTGATTTAGGGGTTGTGGGTGTTGCAAAGATGTCTGGGAACAAATCTCCAACACTCCTTTTAAGCCAGACATAGAAGAAGTCGGAGAGGTGGGAGTAGGGCACATTGTCGTAGTAAGGCGGATCGGTAAGCACGGCGTCGAAGTGGTTGTCTGGGAAGGATAGGGAAGTTGCGGAGGATTGGGTGACGTGTGTTTTCCCATTTGTCAATATTGTTTTGTTGAGATATAGGACTACCCAATCTCTATTTGCCTTCCAGTCTCCGTTTACTCCTGAAAAGACATTTAATTCTGAATAATCCCAAACCATTCCCAGAGCTTGCCGGCCAAATACATGCTCAATTTTTTCTCCATAAACATTGTAAACAACAATATTTGCATCTTTATCCGCAAGTCTCCCCAATATAACCC
>WAQR01000150.1 GCA_015520145.1 Candidatus Hydrothermarchaeota archaeon | reverse complement strand
CACTCCCTGCCTTTTACCGTCCCACCAAGATCCTTTCTTCTCACCATCTCTTAAACTCCTCTATCAATTTCAAATTCTCCTCCCGCTTCCTGATACACACCCTGATAAACGAGTCGCCAATCCCCTGAAACGAAGTGCAGTCCCTTATAAGGATCCCCTTCTCTATAAGCCCTGCCCTGGCACTGCGTGCAGTCATACCTGTCTTTCTCAGGTCTATCAGGAAAAAGTTTGCATCAGATGGCATTATGTCAAGCCTGTCAGATACTGTTTTCAAGATCTCACTGAACATAAACTCCCGCTCTTTCCTTATAAACCGCCTGGATTTTTTTATAAATGCCCGGTCTTTTATAGATTCCTGGCCGGCAACTTGTGCAAGCGTATTCACGTTCCAGGGGACCTGCACCTTTCCGATTAGCTCAACCATCTCACCTGTCCCGATACCATACCCGACTCTAAGTCCTGCAAGTGAAAAGAACTTCGTCAAAGACCTGATGATAAAAAGGTTCTCGTACTCCTCCCCCTCTGTCAGGCTGTTCTCATCTGAGAACTCGATATATGCCTCATCGAGGAAAACCAGGACGTTTGCCTCTCCTGCGGTCTCCACAATATCTGTCAGGCCATCCACCACCTTTCCTGTCGGATTATTCGGGCTGCACAAAAATATTGCCTTTAACCCATCCATACCCTCGATCCTCTCGATAATCATGTCTGCGATATCTCTCCCCTCTCCCCCGGCATCCATGAGGTCTATATATTCTATCCTTGCACCCCTCATCCCTGCCCATACCTCGTACTCCGAGAACGTCGGTGAAGGGATGATTACCCTGTCGCCTTTCTGTATAAACACCTCACAAAAACCCTTAATAAGCTCTGTCGAGCCGTTTGCAGCGATTATCCTGTCCACTGCGACATCCAGGTATTCTGACAGGGCGAGTTTTAGACCATTTGAATCAGGATCTGGATAGTAAGGGATTTTTGGTATTGCCGCATTTAGCGCGGCTACCGCCCTCTTCGATGGGCCGAGTGGGTTGACATTGGAACTGAAATCTATTACATTGATATCCCCGTCCCACCTGTTCATGTCTCCAAAACTCCACACGTCCCCACCATGGACCGCCCTGCCAGCCTTTAAAGATTCCAGTATCTCTTTTGAGACAATTTTATTCAGTTCCGTCATACCTGTCATCATAAATACCTCAAAACCGTATCATAATCATCTGCAACTCTAATGTAATCGAGACGTGGCCTTTCTATCATGACGACCGGGATGTCAAGTGCCAGTGCAGCCTCTACTTTTGCCTTGACCCCTCCCAGCACCCCGCTTTCTTTTGTGACCAGGACAGACGCGCGGTATTCCCTTAACATCGCTCTGTTCATCTGCTCACTAAAAGGCCCGAGGGCAGCGATTATGTCAGCAGGCGAAAGTCCTGCATCAAGACATGCCTTTATAGAATAAGGTTCTGGCAGCACCCTTGCAACCAGGCGCATGTTATTCGCTCTGGCATATCTTACAAATACCCTGACATTCCTGCTCCCGGCAGCATGGAATATCGTATCTCCCGATGTACCCCCTGTATTTCTATTCCCTCTCTCTCTATTCCCTATCTCACATGCCTTTCTTGCGGCCTCTTCAAAATCCTTTACCTGGTAGATACCTGGACAATCGAACCTGATGGGCTTCCTCTCGAACCTCACATATTTTATCCCTGCCGTCTCACATGCCGACATGGCATTCCTGCTCGCCTCCACAGAAAAGGGATGAGTGGCATCCACAACCGCATCGATACTCTTTTTATAAATCACATCCCTCATCCCGCTACAATCAAGGGCTTTAGTAACAACTTCGTCTGCCCCGGCACCTCTGGCAAGGGAAGTGCCGTAGTCTGTCACCGCCGATGCCATAACCTCATACCCCTCTTCTTTTAGGAGTTTTATAATCTCCACCGCATCTCTTGTACCTGAAAGCACCCAGATCATTTTTGACACTGATGTTCTGTTTTGTTCTGGCTCGCATTTAAAGGTTTAGGGATGGCTAATCTCGTAGTACACCAGATTATTACCTCTGTAATAGACCCAGGCAACAGTAAATCCAAATAAGATTACCCATGTCACAAACAGGATATACTTCCAAGGCCAAATTGAATCTGAACAATGATCTCAAAGAGAAGGTCGCGATACAATGGACATAAAAACATTTTTGAGGATATCCATAACAGTCATACTCCTCTATCTAGTTATTAAAATTGGTAACCCTGAAAAGATTTTTGAAGCTATAACCAATATAAAAATAGGATATCTATTGTTCGCGATCGGATTTACACCATTTTTTATTTTATTTAGAACGATTAAATGGCATTATCTCTTAAACCTGGACTCACCAATAAAATATTCCGATTCTGCAAGGTCGTTTCTGGTGGGGTGGGGGCTGGCACTTGTCACACCGTCACGAGTTGGTGAACTTTCCAGGGTCTTCTATCTTAAAAATGTCAATAAGCTCAGGATATCTGGCCTGGTAATCGCGGACAAGATATTCGATCTTGCGACCATAATGCTGCTCTCTGTTCTTGTAATCGCTGTGTTAGTCAATAGCACGGTAGCTATTACCTTTGCCATTGCCTCCCTGATCGCCTTGATCGCATTATACAATCTTGATATCGTCTCCAGCATACTTTTCAAACTCAGCAGTCATCTACCATTTAAAGATAAAATAAATGAACTCATAAAGAGTATCGAGATACTCTCCGGGAGAAGAACTCCAACCTTTTGTATCGCCATGTCCCTGATGGCTTTCCTGACCATTTTTGTACAGGGGTATCTCACGCTGATATCTCTTGGAAACAAGATTAGTTTTGTAGCAGTATTTTTCTCTTTACCTATTATTATCCTGGCAAATGCCCTGCCAATCACCATCAGCGGGATTGGTGTAAGGGAGGGCGCGTCTGCCGTTGTGTTACAGAATTTTGGCGTCCCGATAGAGGTCGCAATAACTTTTTCTTTTTTATTGTTTGTTTCAAATAACCTGATACCCGGGATTGTAGGGATACTGCTGTCTTCTTATGTGAAGGGAATTGAGGGGAATTGAATAATAAATAATAAGAGATGATAAAAAATAAGTGGCGGGCGCGGGAGAAGGTGGATATCTCTCATACATGTCAGTTTTCTGGATTTTAAACTCCACTCCGCAACCCTTCAAGCATCGAATGTCTGACCTACCGCTGCTTCCTTCCGGACCTGACGGAGTTTAGCCAGTAAAACCACTTGACTTCAATCCTCCGATTAAAGCCGTGGAACCACCAATCCTGAAGGACGAAGCTTCGACGTCAAAATCCAGGCTGACCTGTAATCGAAAATATCGCCCTTCTGCCTTCGACCCCTGCATATCGACGATCTCAGGTTACAGGGAACGCCGAGCTCCCCGGTCTAGCCCGCCATAATAAGAGAGTATCCCATCATATTTCAAGTTTACGTATGGTGAGGGCTCTATGTGAGATGTCACAGGACAGAGCTTGCTTGAGGACTTGAGGAAGAAATAAATGAATTAAATACATTTAAATATCTCGCTCACCCAATCTTCAGACCATGATTGAAAAACTCATACGACCAAACATCAAAGGCATCCCGCCCTACGTCCCGGGAAAGTCAAAAGAAGAAATCGCACAGGAATTCGGCCTTGACCCAGAAAAGATTATAAAACTGGCATCCAACGAGAACCCGTTTGGACCATCAAAAACCGCCATTGACGCGATCGGCACAGCATCGTCCAAAATCGCGGTATACCCTGATTCTGTTGCAAGGGACTTAATTGCAGAACTCTCAAAATATCTTGGTATAAAAAAAGAACAGATAATAACAGGCAACGGGTCTGACGAGATACTGGATCTCACAGTCAGGCTCTTCATAAACGAAGGCAACGAAGCAATAATCTCCACACCGACATTCTCTGTCTACGAGAGTCTTATAAAGATTGCATCAGGCACGCCGGTATTTGTACCACTTAAACTTAAAAAACACGGCTTTAAATACGACACACACGGCATACTCGATAATATAAACGAAAAGACAAAGCTGGTATTTATATGCTCTCCCAACAACCCGACAGGTAATCTCATATCTGAAGAAGAAGTTAAAAAAATCCTCGAAAGAGAAACAATCGTCCTGATAGACGAGGCATACACAGAATTCTGCGGCTCGTCTTTAATCGGTCTCATCAATGAGTACGAGAACCTGATAATCACCAGGACGTTTTCAAAGGCGTTCGGCCTTGCAGGACTGAGGGTGGGTTACGGCATTGCATGTAAAAAAATAATCGACTATATGTTTCGGATAAAAGTCCCATTTACAGTGAATACGGTCGCACAAAAAGCTGCAATCGCAGCCCTAAAAGACAGACAACACCTTAAAACCACAATAGAAACAACAAAAAAAGGGCGGGACCACCTCTTCGTCGAGCTTTCGAAAATAGATAGTATCAAGGTCTACCCGTCAAATGCGAACTTTCTCCTGATAAACGTGAAAAACACAGGAAAGACCGCAGGCAAGATTGCAGAAAGATTATTTAAAAACGGTATAATAACAAGAGACTGCAAGAACTTTAGAGGGCTTGACGAATATCACCTGAGGGTCAGCATCGGTACAATGGAAGAGAATCTAAAATTTCTAAAGGAGTTCAGGCACATCTGTCAGTAAAGGTCATCCTATCCTGAAGATTATCTTATCCCAAAGATTATCTTACCCTAAAGGTTATCTCACCCGGCCTGCCAGGTACTGACAGACATATTTGATAGGATATTTGATAGGTCTGATGGAGTAAAATGGACTACAACGACTTTTTCCAGGACAATGAACTGTTATTAGAGACCATAAAAAAGGCAAACAGGATAACAGAAAAAAGGCGCGGCAGATACGTCACACTGCAACGGGCCATTTTCCTGTCGTGGTGGTGCGACAAGGCGGACTGCAAGTTCTGCTACATGTCGACGCAAAAAGGCAGGGTAGCTGACCCGATAAAAGCCAGGAGAAAGATATACAGGGTTCTGGCAGAGGCCACGATTTGCAGGAGGATTGGATGGGATATCGAGTTCCTGTCAGGTGGATACGGTTCTTACGGGATAGATGAAATAAAGGAAATAGCAGAGATGGTCGCCCATATAACAGGGCGGCAGGTCTACCTGAATGTCGGGGTTCTAGGTGAAAAGGAGATAGGTAGATTCGAAAGTGAGGTCAGGGGGATTGTCGGCTCGGTTGAGACTGTCAATAAAAAACTCCATAAAAAGATCTGTCCAGGTAAACCTCTAACACCTGTGATAAAGATGCTGGAACATGCAAAAGAGGTGGGATTCAAAACAGGTATGACAATCATCCTCGGTCTTGGAGAGACTGCTGATGATTTGACAACTCTTTTCAAACTCATTGAAGACCTGCATCTTGACAGGATAACCTTTTACTCACTAAACCCCCACACAGGTACGATATATGAAGGCCATGCACCTCCGGCATCGGTATACCAGGCAGGTGTCATCGCCCTTACCAGGGTCAGGTTCCCTGACATAAAGATTATAAGCGGGACATGGATTGACCAGCTGTCCAACATAGGTATTACCCTCCTTGCAGGCGCAAACGGGATAACGAAATATCCGCTCTTTACCATGTTCGGGAACAGGTACGGGAAGAAAGTTGAAGAAGAGATAAGAGCTGCCAACAGAGATATGCTCGGTACTTTCACAGACCTCGAAATCCTGGCGGGTAAAAAAAGATTAGAGAGGGAGAGGGATCCAGGGCATGTTTTCGGGTATCGAAAACCAGCCGTATCTCCTGGGGCGGTTGAAAAGATAGACCATTTTAAGAAAAAGACCGCCAGTATGATTGAAGAATATATCTCTAAAATCTCTAAATGTACTCAGGTATAGTAAAGTAGACTGTAGTCCCGTTACCAGGTTCACTTTCAACCCAGATCTTCCCGTCGTGCGCCTCTATTATCTCCTTGGAGACTGCAAGACCTATACCCGTGCCGGGGTATTTCCTTGTAGAACTTGCATCTACCTGGTAAAACCTGTTGAATATCTTCGGGATATCCTTTTTCATAATCCCGATACCGTTGTCCTTTATAGCGACAAGGATGGAGTTACCTTTTTCCCTGACCTCAATTTCAATCTTACCATCCCTGTTCCGCGGCGTGAATTTTATTGCATTATCAATCAGATTCAAGAAGACCTGCCTTATCTTGTTTCTATTACCCCTGACAAACGGGAGGTCTTTTTCGATATTTAATTTTATGTCAATCCCCTTATTCTTGGCAGCAGGCAGGAGTTCGTTTACTGCCTCTCTTGTCAGCTCATCGATAAATATAAGCTCTCTTTTAATCGACATAAGTGATCGGACACTCTTCAGTTCTATTAGATTGTCGATTAAATTGTTCAATCTTTCAATGCTTTTTCTTGCTATTTCCAGGCTTTTCCTCTGTTCTTCATTTATCTCTCCCATATCCCCTGATAAAATGAGTTCAATATATCCAAGAATGACCGTTAGAGGGGTCTTTAGTTCATGAGAGACATTCGAAACAAATTCGTGTTTCATCTTTTCAAGTTCTTTTAACCCCTGGTAGGCCTCGAGCAATTCGCGATGTGATTTGATAAGATCATGTTCAACCTTCTTGATTCCCGAGATATCCGTGACCACTGCAAATGCACCGTCAAGGTTTC
Organism: Candidatus Hydrothermarchaeota archaeon; assembly: GCA_015520145.1. Lineage (GTDB taxonomy): Archaea > Hydrothermarchaeota > Hydrothermarchaeia > Hydrothermarchaeales > WAQR01 > WAQR01. The sequence continues at coordinate 2,624 of WAQR01000150.1, read as the reverse complement.
CATGTTCATCAAATAGAGGCGAACCGGAGATTATCACCGGTATCTGCCTGCCTGATTTTGCGGTCACCATTATCTCGTATTTTGATGATTTTCCGTCTTTCCTCTTTTCAAGTTCGTTTATCAATCTCTCCTTATTCTCTCCTTCAAAAAACGACGATGCATGTCTGCCAACGACCTCTTTCGGGTTATATCCCAGTATCTCGCCGAGTTTTTTGTTCCAGAACACTGTTTTAAAATTTTTATCAACAATCCAGAAGCCTTCGTTCATTGACTCTACGAGGTTCCGGTAAAGCTTTTCTGATTTTTTTAGCGCCCTATCCGCCTTTACTCTATCGGTTATATCCCTCATTACCACGACTATCTCGGTAACCCCGCCTGTTTCATCTTTTACAGGTGACGCACGCACTTCAAAATAATATTTTTTACTTCCAGAACAGTATGTGTGTGTGACCTTGGAAACTTCACCTGTTTTAAAAGTCGCTTCTATTGGACATCCACCGGATTTTGAAAAACATGGTTCACCAAAAGATTTCGTCACTTCAAAACAGGGCTTTCCTACAACCTCTTCTCTTTTATATTTCAGACGTTTGAGAAATGAGGCATTGACATCCATCACCAGATAGTCCTTGTTTAGGACCATTATCAAATCATCGATACTGTCTAAGACCGTTTTCAATTTGTGTACCACCCATATGTCCGTTATTTAATAATATTCTCCCGACCTCATTTATATATTTATAGTTTTTAGATAGAAGATAAAGAGATAGCTTGACTTATCATGTTATTATTATCTATTTTACAATTATAACACCGTTACCAGATTCTATATCCGAGTGTTTTATGATCTTTCTTTCCCCGCCTTTTAGAGCCAGGAACTCCATAATATCACCGTTTTTGTCAAGTGTCACAGATTCAACCTTCCCATAATAGTCTCCCCGCTTTGTGTAAACCTCTTTGCCCACGAGTTCGTGCCTTACCTTACCTGAACCGTCTCCCTCATGCCCTTTTATCAGGGCAACGTCATCGACTGCCGTCAGGTCGTCTTTTTGTAATACTTTAGTTTCTTTTCCTTCGACTTCAAACCTCTCTACTTCCCCTTCTTCTACCTCGACCCCCTTAAGTCTTCCCATGTACACCCCTGTCTCTGAGAACGCCTTGAATTCCGGGACATTTCTAAGTTTGCTCCCAATAGCGTACAGGGCAGCGCCGTTTAGTATAAGTATAAATCCCGGGATTGAAAAATAAAATGCCGCTGTCCTAATTGCACCAGGGCCGAAAGGAGGGGATACGTCAGGGGTGAAAAGTTCGTTTGCAGCAGAATAGAATTTCCATACACCAAAAAGGGCAATAATGCCGATTATGATGTTTATAATTCCGATTATCTGTATAGACCTCATTTATATGTCCTCTACTTTTGTCTGATTATTTTAATCTTGGTTATATTTACAATATAAAACTTGTTGTTGGGACATCTATCGTCCTATCGATCTTAGAAACTCATCAAACAGATATTCGTTATCATGCGGGCCGGGATGCGCTTCAGGGTGGTACTGTACCGATGAGAACGGGAGGGTCTCGTGTTTCATGCCCTCTACCGTGTTATCATTGAGATTGATGTGGGAGACCTGAAATCCCGTCCCTTTAAGCGAATCTGCCACGACCGCAAACCCGTGATTCTGGGATGTGATATTCACCTTCCCTGTCCTGATGTCTTTGACTGGCTGGTTCGACCCCCTGTGCCCGAACTTCAGTTTGTAGGTGTCAGCCCCTACCGCAAGCGATAGGAGCTGGTGGCCGAGACATATCCCGAATATCGGCATCTTCTCTTCCATCAGTTCAGTTATCGTATCAATCGCGTATCCTGCCATTTTCGGGTCACCAGGCCCGTTTGAGACGACCACCCCGTCAGGCCGGGAGTCCAGTATCTCTGACGCAGTGGATTTTGCTGGGAAGACCGTGACATCGCAGCCCCGCTTTAATAAATCCCTAAGGATACTCAGCTTCATCCCGCAGTCCAGGATGGCAACCCTTTTTCCATATCTATTTTCATACTTTCTAACTTCCTGTGACGTCACCCTGCTGACGAGATCGAGTTTGGAGATGTCCTCCTGTAAACGTGCAGCTTCAAGCAGCTTTTCTGCGTCTATCTCGTCTTCTGACGTCTTGAGTGCAGCCTTCATCGTGCCGTGTGTCCTGATCTTTATCGTCAACGCCCTCGTATCTATCCCTGAAATACCCGGGACATCGTGCCGTTTTAAGAACTCGTCAATTGTTTCCTTTACACTTCTGTGACTTGGTGTAATACACCACTCTCTGACCGCAAACCCTTCAACCCGTATCCTGTCAGATTCGAAGTCGTCTGGGTTTATCCCATAGTTACCTATCATCGGATAGGTGAGCATGAGTATCTGGCCGCTGTAGCTGGGGTCAGTCAGTGCCTCCTGATAGCCTGACATACTCGTGTTGAAGACCGCTTCGCCGACTACCTCCTTTTCTGCACCAAATCCGTCCCCTTCTACCACTGTCCCGTCTTCCAAAACCAATGTCGCATGCATGAGTATACCTGAAACCTTATTTATGATTCACTTACTTAAAGATTATGTCACAAATACCAGCTTTCTATT
>WAQR01000149.1 GCA_015520145.1 Candidatus Hydrothermarchaeota archaeon | reverse complement strand
TGGTAATACCATGCGAAAGGTCAAAATCACGATAACAGGAAAGGAAGTTCACGGCGTCGGCTACAGGAGCGTGCTTATAAACAAGGCACTTGAACTTGGCATCGACCGTTTCAATACCTTCAACACGTTCAGAGACGATCTCCAGGCAGTCGTTGTTCTAATCGAAGGTGATAAAGAGCAGCTGGATGAGTTCATGGATTTCGTTCAGACAAAGCAGCCTGAACGGGCGGTGGTATCAGGGATTATCGATGAGGAGTACGGTAAAACCGTGCCTCCAATCGAGCGCTGCATCCAGTCATTCCAGATGGGGCAGTGGGTCGAGGGGATCCCAATCCTGCTGGATATCAGAGATGTACTCAAATCTGTTAAAGAGGACACGTCCAGGATAAAGGAAGATACCGGCAAGATACTGGAAAAACAGGACATGATGCTGGAGAAGCAGGATTCCCTACAAGATGCTGTGGAGCGTGGTTTCAGCGAGCTGAAAGATGAGCACATCAAGACAAGGGAGATGTCAATGGAGATATTCCGGTCAGAAGTTCAGGTGCTAAGAGAGGAGATCGATTCTCTGCGTTCGAGCGTTGAAGAGATAAGGAGGAAGGTCGGGATAGCTTAAAAGGGTGAGTAGAGGAATAGAGAGGTAATCCTGCCCGCTTTCTGCAAAATTTTAACCCCAGACCCCTCACACCTGGACAGGTGCATTTTCCAGCGGTGCGGTTTCTCACCTGGGGATTATGCTACCATCTTAAAAAAACTCTGAAAAGTTCAAAGGAAAATGATGAAACAAGCCTTGCGAATGGTTTAAATAGTTACCGAGTCGAGATTATCTATGGTGTTAACCATGGAGACGGATGTAATAGAGCGATTTTCCCTGTTCGACAGTTACAAGAAAAAAGAAACGTTCTTCACAGTTATAGGTTTACTTTTTACAAGGCAAGTGACCCTCGCCAGGGCGGCAGAACTACTTGAAATGTCACGGGAGGAATTTTCCAGGATACTTAAACTTATAGGATTGGAATATTCCTATTTAACTCAGGACGAGGTGCTGCGTGAGAAAAAAGCCTCTGAAAGCCTTTAGAGAGATTTTCAATGATCGGTGTTTCTAATACCTCTCCTTTGATTGTCTTATCTAAGTTGAGCTATGTTGATTTTCTACAACGAATTTTTGAACGAATTTATATTCCTATATCTGTCGAGCAGGAAATCTTCAAAAAAGATGACGATGTAACGGAAGCAGTAAGGTATTGATTGAGCAGGGATTCATTGAAGTTAAATCCACAGAAAATGTGTCGCTTGTACAGGTCCTGAATGTGGAGCTAGGCATTGGTGAGTCGCAAGCCATAGGGATAATAAAAGAAGAACCTGACGAGATATACAGAATGTTGAGGTCTGCCGACTTCTGGATTTCAAGGGAATTGTTTCAGAGTTTATTTGAGTAGTGTCCGGGACAACCTGATTTTGAGCAGATGCACACTATCCACCTATGTATTAGTGGCTTTACATCCAATACGACATTCTATTTTGACGACGGCTTCTCATGCAGCCCTGGAGGGCTTACCACGCCTACGTAAAGTGGTGGAATGGGGAGGTAATGCTACAAAAAAGTATAAATATCCACCAGAAAAAGATGGTAATACCATGCGAAAGGTCAAAATCACGATAACAGGAAAGGAAGTTCACGGCGTCGGCTACAGGAGCGTGCTTATAAACAAGGCACTTGAACTTGGCATCGACCGTTTCAATACCTTCAACACATATAGAGACGATCTCCAGGCAGTCGTTGTTCTAATCGAAGGTGATAAAGAGCAGCTGGATGAGTTCATGGATTTCGTTCAGACAAAGCCGCCTGAACGGGCGGTCGTGTCTAAGATTATCGATGAGGAGTACGGTAAAACCGTGCCTCCAATCGAGCGCTGCATCCAGTCATTCCAGATGGGACAGTGGGTCGAGGGGATCCCAATCCTGCTGGATATCAGAGATGTACTCAAATCTGTGAAAGAGGACACGTCCAGGATAAAGGAAGATACCGGCAAGATGCTGGAAAAACAGGACATGATGCTGGAAAAACAGGACATGATGCTGGAAAAACAGGACATGATGCTGGAAAAGCAGGACAAGATGCTAGAAAAACAGGACATGATGCTCGAGAAACAGGACAGCATGTTA
>WAQR01000148.1 GCA_015520145.1 Candidatus Hydrothermarchaeota archaeon | reverse complement strand
TCTGTGTCGGCTCGCCGGTTTTCGGTATTATACCTCTTGATATCGAGGAGGTCTATCCACTTAACAGGTACGAATCCCCGGAAAATCTCGACATGGAACAGATTGCATTTATTGAAACACAGGTAAAAGAATATTCTAATGGATTTGAGAAGGTGTTTGTCCATGAAAAACTGGCCGCGGAAATCGAGCTGCCTGGAGTAGAGAAAGAGATATTCGATGACCTCGATAAGTTTAAAAAGCCTGGCAGCAGAACGGATTATAAACTAAAGCTGATATCTATGGGAGACTACCTCTTCGGCAGAGGTGCAGGTAATGTTTTATTTGAGAGGTGTGAGGTAGAGATAGCAAAAACAGGCAGGATTCGAAGGATATATTCCCGGGACAGGGTAATCGCCACGTTAAGGGCATCGGACGGGTTCCTTATCCTGACTCCAGAAGGTGCAGTGAGGCTTTTGAACCTGCCTTTTCCCAAAAACAGGGTCGTAGTCAAAAAAGAGGCAGAGGAATTTATAAGAGATGGAAAAAGTGTGTTTGTAAAATTTGTACAGGACTGCGATAGGGAGATAGTACCAAGACAGGAAGTGGTAGTAGTTAATGAGGAAGACGAGTTCCTGGCAACAGGTACAACTGTTGTAAGTTCGGATGAAATGCTCTCCCTTACAAACGGAATCGCTGTCAGGACGAGGCATAAAACCTGGAAGACTAAAGATGACTCTCACCCGGGTTTTAAGACGAGCCAGAGGCATAAAACCTGGAAGACTAAAGATGACTCTCACCCGGGTTTTAAGACGAGCCAGAGGCATAAAACCTGGAAGACTAAAGATGATCCTCACCCGGGTTTTAAGACGAGCCAGAGGCATAAAACCAGACCAGACGCAGAGGAGTAGATAGGATGGTAGATATTTTAAATAGGATTGCAATACTGATTGTGGCAGTTGTCGGGGAAATGGGATATCTCGGGATTGTGTTTTTGATGTTTCTGGAAAGCTCTTTTTTTCCTTTTCCAAGCGAGATTGTCATCATCCCTGCAGGATATCTTGCAAGTCAGGGGCAGATGAATCTCTATATTGTGGTAATTATGGGGATACTCGGCAGCATACTTGGCGCGGTCTTCAATTACTTTATTGCAGTAAAATTTGGCAGGCCTGTCATATTGAAATACGGGAAATATGTCGGATTGAGCGAGAATGCGTTTGGCAGGGTCGAATCTTTTTTCAGGAAACACGGCGAGATAAGCACCTTTGTCGGCAGGCTCATACCGGGCATCAGGCAGTATATCTCGTTTCCAGCAGGACTTGCCAGGATGAACCTCTGCCGCTTTGTGATTTTCACAGGGCTTGGAGCAGGGATATGGGTCGTCATACTGGCACTTATCGGGTTCTATGTCGGGAGCAATCAGGAGAAGATATCTGAATATACCCGTCAGTCCACCCTGTATCTTATAGGGCTTTCTGCCCTGCTTATATGTACCTACTACTGGTGGTACAGGAGGCAGAAGCATTAACTGCCTTTTATTTTCTGTATTATGTCCTCGAGAACAGAGTAATTCTCTTCCATCTCGTCAGAAAGAAAATATACCGTACCGTATCTGTCCCCTGTTGCTGTGATAATCCTGTTTTCTAAAAGGACATTTATATGGTGGCGGATAGTTTTGTAATCCATCTTCAATATCTCTGCCAGTTGATTTGAGTTATACGGCCGCTCCTTTATTTTTTCAACTATTTTTATTCTGGTCTCTCCACCCCGTGTTCCTGCAAACAGCCACCATATAATTTTCTTCATGAATCCTCAAGTTGACCAGAAAGTATATAAAATTATACGTTAGAAATGTAGAATTATCTTGTCTCGTTAAACCGGTAATCTTGGTAATTCACCTGGAGGAAATATGCCAGGGTAGTCTAGTGGTTAGGCAGCGGACTGCAGATCCGCACTACATGAGTTCGAATCTCATCCCTGGCTTTCCCTGTCTGGCTTTGCTTTTAGTCATACTCATACCCCGCACTACAGCTTCAGTACTACAGCTCGAGATACCAAAGACATATAATCCATCGAAATAAATCTATTACCTATGAATATCATCCAGGCACTCGAAAAAAACGGCCCGATGACAGGCCGCACGCTTTTTATTCATACTGGTATGGACATGTTCGACCTCTGGCGTGAGTGCTATACAAATAAAGACATCCTGGTAAAGAGGGTCTCAAAGAGATATCTAAGGTTTGATAAGAACGTAAAAGGCTATGCCAGGCTCTCACCAGCGATTCAAAGAGAGTTTTCAACCTACTCGGTAATCGGGCTAAGAAGGGATAAAGATGCAGTGGAGGAGAAGGCATTGGAACTCAAAAAGAGGATTGAAGAGATAAGCAGGGAAAAATTTGCCACTGCAAAGACTGCATTAATTCGAGGTATAGAAAACTTAAAAGAAGCCAGGTACATAAAAGAAAATGCATGTTTTATAATTGGTGGAGATGTGCCCCTTCTAATGGCACATGAAGACCCTCGACCTGAGTTCAGCACAGGGATGATGGTCTCCGGCTCTGACCTGGATATTGTCATTGTAACATCCAACGATTTCTCAAACGAATGTCTAAATACTCTGGATGTGGCTGTCAGGGACATAAAATATACTCTTTTAAATCAGCCACACAAAAAAGAAGAGATCGATTATATAATAAAACCATTATCAAAGGTCAAGTCCCAGGCAGAATTCGGCACTTTTGAGCACATGGTTGCATGCAAAATAATAGCAGAAAGCAAGTTCCTTTTCGGGGACATGGATATTTATCACGAGATTTTAGACATCATGGATAAAAACGATGTGCCAGCAAAATTAAAATTAAAAGAAATAGAGGCAATAAAAAACAGGGATTTTGCATGGAACTATCTACTTGAAAAAGGGACAATGTCAAGGAGCGAATATATCAGGCTATTTACAACTACAGATGAGTTTAATGAAATATTTTGAAGCATAAGCATTAAAGGACTATGGGATATAAATACAGTTCGTAATACTCCTTTGACCGATCAAAAGACTGTTCTTCTAAATGACCCGGCCAGCTATACTATATTATATTTAGCAGTCGCTGAATGTGTTTCTTATTCTGGTATTTCCTTTCTGGATGGTAAGGGCTGTCGGAACATCGTTTATCCCGGTTGATATCCCTAAGGTAATTTGCTTCCTGTCAGGCCGTCTGTCCCTCGAATAGCCGAGGGTACCAAGAGCTGCTTCATCGCCCTCAAAGTAGGTAGAAGAAAAGTCCATTAACTGGTTCTCAATATCTGACGCACTGATACCGCATGGGTCAAACGATTGTACAAAAGAAGTTTAACTCGACCTTAGAAATCTTTTGCCCTTTTGTTGACCCATCTAAAAATCCCTGTAATCAAACCAAAATCTTTTTCTGCCTTGTCCAACAAGGCTATTCCGCCTAAAGAAAGTGTGTTCGCTTTCATAAGAGATAGTTGGCATGACGCCAATATATCTCTATCTTTAGGCAACTGGTGGCAAAGTCAAGTTATGAAAAAGAATATACTGGCTTTTGATTCAAAAGAACTAAGAGAGAAAATCAAAAAAGAGAATATTTTATGACAATTATTTAACGTTACTTATTGTAATAC
>WAQR01000147.1 GCA_015520145.1 Candidatus Hydrothermarchaeota archaeon | reverse complement strand
GCCCTTTTCTTCTCCTTATCCCATACACTGGTAACCTTGTAAAGATAGAAATTGTTCCCTATCTTCCTTATCTCTGTCCCCTTCTTTTTGTGCCTTAATATCCACTCAGGATACCTTTTTACCATATTACGTAAATTTGACGGAGTTAGGGTTTAAAGTTAACGGAAGGTGGAAGGTAAGACGGAAGATTAATGGTGGAGGCCAACACAAGATATATAATAGTAGAAAAAAGCTATAATATAATGATAATAGGTACAATTGTATAATTGTATACAGCTGGGATAGGCTATACAGAGGTCTTTAGTAGGTAGCAGGCAATAGAAGGATACTGGAGATTTTGTTGAGGAATGAAGGTGAAATCCAAGACCTTTGATTCAGGGAAATTAAAGGATAAAATATTAGACGATAGAATGAACCCGCTAAGAAAAGGGACAGGAGGAGTTTCGGCAGAGGATGAAGTCAGGCATTTAAGAGAGATGGAGAAGTGGTATATCAAGGCACTCAAAGGCCTGAACCTCGAATGCTCAAGACTCGAAAGAGAGATAGCCAGGATAAAGGATGAGAACAGGAATGTTCATAATTTAAGAAAGGAATACGAACACCTAAAGCAGCTTGAGGCATGGTATATCAAGGCACTCAAAGGCCTTAATACCATGTGCTCAAAACTCGAAGGAGAGGTAGAGAGACTAAAAGCTGAGAATACAAGGTTGAAAGAGGCGGCAAAACAGGTCTCACTAGAGGCAGGGCTGTCTTCTGCTGAGAAGAGACTTGTCAGATTCCTGGACAGTGCAAGCGACTCTACAACAACATTACTAAAAGCTGTGTTGTTCAGTGAACCCGGCCCTGAGATGGATTTAGAAAAACTAACCGCATTACTGCCATCTGTACTGCCAACGGTGATTGATTTCAGGGAGGAGGATTTCTATATATCTATAAACGAGTTAGAAAAGAACGAAATCTTGAAGATGGAGAAGGGAAAACTCACAATTCCCGGGGTTATCAGGAAATATTTACGAATGCACATGCTTAACAGGATGGCAGATGAATCTGATATAAGGGCGGTGATGGCCGAGGAGGATGCAGTTATAGATTTCTTTGACATCATGCACGAAAGACACGGGACGGCTACCCCGGAAGAGCTGGATGGGATATATACTGATCCCGGGGAGTTTAAGAGAGTCGTATCCATTCTTTTGGAGAGGGATATTGTCGTTGGCGGGCTGAACCGTGATGGTAGAGGGGCATATATTATCCCAAAAGAACTCATGCGGACGATAGATTCGCTGAAAATAGATGTCATTGTCAAAAAGGCGTCAGAAAAAAGGCCTGATAGAACTGAACTGATGAAAAGGCTGAATATCAAAGATCCATCACCAGAGGATATGGATATCCTACTGGAGATGCACTGGGGCAGCAGGTCAGAAGATATCAATAGCAGTGACATAATGCCGCTTGTCGAGGCACTTAAGAGTGGCGACGCTGATTCTCTGATAACTGCCCTAAAGGATAAGGACGTTTCCATCCGGCGATTTGCTGCCTCGGCATTGTGGAAGATAGGCTCAAAAGCAGCTATAGAGCCGCTGCTGGAGTCTCTAAAGGACAGCGACCCTTATGTCAGGCGACTCACGGTATCGGCACTATGGAAGATTGGTGACAGAGACGTCCTCGACAGGTTGATAGATGCCCTTGATGATGCGGACGCAATGGTCAGGTATTCTGTTGTTTCATATCTTGATTTTGTATCTGACAAGAGGGCAGTAGAACCGTTGATCAGGGCATTGAAAGACGATGACAGCATGGTGCGTACTGTAGCCGCTTCAGCACTTGGCAAGATGAAAGATAAACGGGCAATAGGCCCGCTTGTCGAAGCACTGAGTGACGATAATGGATGGGTTAGAAACTGTGCTGCAGAGGCATTAGAGAAGATTAAACAGAGCAGTGGCAGGTGAATATCTGTGGGACAGTATGACTGGCTTGATGAGATTGGTATCGGGGATGAATTCAAGGACAGACATATAATAAAAGATATCCCAAATGGGCAGAGGGTTGAGAGACGGTTCAAAGATATATTCAGTGCACTAAAATATATAAAAAACACGAGATTTAATGGAAAGCTGTTTTTAATAACCAGTACAGAGAAGATTTCTCTTTTTTATAAGGCAGGGAAATTGATTGGCGGTATTTCGATTTCCAGACTCGGGACGTATTCTAAAGTAGGGGGGGAGGTAACGGGGAGAGATATCCGTTCAGTACCGTCTATTAGCAGGATAGAACTTTTTGAGTATGGAGTGGATGAGATGTCCAGACTCATTATAAAATGTCCCAGGGTTCTAAGTGATAGCGATTTGCTGGGCTTGGTGGACAGGCTGGCGCAGTTTTATGATACATCTGATTTCAATTCTAAAAAGATCCTGGAGGTCATATTATTTAGCGAGACCCCCCCGAGTAAGGATGTTTTAAGGGTGGTTTTTATGTCATCAATCTTTGCAGAGTTACAGAGCAGCGAATTTGAAGAGGCTGTCGCACATCTCGAGAAAAATGGGGTTGTAAAAAAAGAAGGTGGACGATATACTGTTCCTGGCAGTATGAGTGGTGTTTTGAGAGAGATTTTTATGACCCATCTGGCAGGGGAGGAAGAGATAAAATATATATTGATGAAGAATCCTAAATTAATTGTATTTTTCAATGCAATGATGGAACGGGGAGGGAAAATGACTCATGATGAATTAAGAGCATTGTACAAAACTAGGTCTAATGAAGATATTGAGGATATGTTGAATCTCCTTACACAGAGGAATGCTGTGATAAGAGGGCTGAACAGTCAGGGTATCCCTATTTATATCGTTCCACCTGATTTACTGACCCTTGCTAAGCGGGTTAAGGGAGAGATATCGAGAGATAGACAGGTAGAGGTACCACCTGTAACCAGGGTCTCTGGAGTTCTAAGAGGCGAGGAGAGAGGGATCGTCGATGACGTTGAGGAGGTCTGTGACAGCGATATTGAAAAGCGTGAGGAGCGTGGGGAGGGGACTGAAGAGAGAGGGGTCGAAGAGAGGGGGGCTGAAGTAGTGAATCGAGAGGAGATATTGAAGAAACTGAGGATTAGAGACCCAACTGAAGAAGATATAGACGCGATATTGAAGTCTGTTATGGATGATACATCCGGTGCTGATTCGATGATTCCACTGATGGATGCATTAAAGGACAGAGATCCGATGGTGCGAAATGTCGCAGTTTCTGCACTTGGAAAACTTCGAGATATGCGTGCGGTGGATCCATTGATTGAGGCTCTAAAGGACGAGGATACTACGGTCAGGATAAATGTCTGTAAGTCCCTGGGAGCGCTTGGGGACTTTAAAGCAATAAAACCGCTGGTGGATTCTTTAAATGATGATGAGATCGTGGTGAGGATCGCTGCATGTGGTGCTCTCGGTTCGTTTAATAGTCCAGATGTGATCCCTCCTCTTCTGGATGCGCTAAAGGACGAGGATAGCGGGGTCAGGTCACAGGCATGCAGGGCATTGGGCGCGCTGGGTGATGCATCTGCAATTGAGCCGCTGCTTCAAGCCTTAAAGGATAGTGATAATATTGTGAGGAGGGACGCCACTACTGCCCTTTCCGGGTTTGAGGATGAACGAATAATCGAACCGCTGATGGATGCGTTGGAGGATGAGGATGCATATGTTCGAAGAGTCGCTGCATCTGCGTTGTGGAGGACCGGGGATGAAAGGGTTATTGAACCGCTTGTAAGGAGGCTTAAGGATGAAGACAGTATGGTCAGGTATTGCATTGTTTCTGCGTTTGATAGCAGGCCCGATGTGAGGGTTATTGAACCGCTTATAGAGGCACTTAAAGATGAGGATAATATGGTGAGAACTGTGGCTGCTTCTGCACTTGGTAAGATAAAGGACGAGAGGTCACTAAAAGCCCTTGAAGAAGCCTTGAATGACGAGGATGAATGGGTTAGAAATTGTGCCAGAGACGCATTAGAAAATTTAAAAACGTTGGAGACAGGAATATAAAGTAATTAGAAATATGGAGAGGATAAAGATGGTAGATATATTTAAAGTGGTTTACATCCTTCTTGCAATAAGCCTTGTTGTGAATTTCCTTTTGGCCGTGAAGGTTTCCGAGCTAAATAGGCGGATAAATAAAGTTGAAAACAGGGTCGAGCTGTCAGAGGAAGAAGTAAGGCAGATAACCATGCGCCTTACCAGGTTAAAGGAGCTGGATAAGGATTATTGATATATGTGATAATTTTATACCTTAAGTTCTAGTTTATCTGTGTCGATATCTTTTTCAAGCATCTCAAGTTTGGAGATGAGGTGGCACAGGTACCTGCCGATGTTAACGCTGCCAAGACCATTTTTGATCTTGAATACCCTGGTTATCACCCTCTCACCGGTCGCAGGGTCAGTCAGTCCCTCAAGCTTCCCAATAATCTCGGCTACAAGTTCATCACGGTCATTTTCTTCTACAATCCCTTTGCCCTCACGCCCTTTCAGATTGATATAGATGCCTGCAAATCCAAGAGAATATGCCCTCGTACTGCTCCAGTCAACATATTTGAAAAGGTCTCCGCTGTCTTCTTCATTTATCTCATTTATATCGCGGGTCAAAGTCATATATCCGTTCTCAACAAGCCAGGTATTGATGCTCACCGCCCTCCTGAACCCTGTAAACCCGTGGTCAGAGAGCACTATCAATGCGGTCTCGTTGTC
>WAQR01000146.1 GCA_015520145.1 Candidatus Hydrothermarchaeota archaeon | reverse complement strand
GGTTTTAGGGGAGGTTGCGATTCAGCCCACGCTGGTAGCAAACACCTTACTTGGAACAATGAAGGACCTTAAAAGAGACGGTATCCAGGTGGATAATATCCCGGGTGAGAAGATTTTGGATGTATTTGTCCAGGTATCAAAAGGCACGGCAGTAAAGGAGGCCATACCGGATATCATAAAGGCCATATCAGAGAACCCTGAGAGCACGGTTGAAGATGCAATCGGAGCACTCGGAACGCAGCTTGGTGAGGACGACTTGCGAAAGATTGTAAGAAAAGTGATAGAAGATAGGGCGGATTTTATAAAGGAAAAAGGCGAGCATTCAGCAAAGCCTTTGATGGGTCTTGTGATGAAGGACGTAAGAGGAAAGGCTGACGGCAGGACTGTGAGCGAAATAGTTAACGAGGAGTTAAAGAAATATTTATCGACCATACAGGTTCGGTGATGATGACAGCATTCAACTGCTACCTTATCATCACCAGGCGGTCGTCTGATATCCTTGCAAGGTTTAATAAAAGATTTTCAAACGCGCTTAAATCCTCTTTCCTGTGTGCGTTGTAATTAATCATGACAGCGATTCCTGCCCCCATTTTCTGGATAAGCTCGATATTCTGCCTTAAAAACTTATAAGACTGCTCCATACCAAGGTGTAATATTATATCGCTCAGTGGCTCGAATATCACGATACTGCCCTTTGTCAACCGCCTAAACACATCTGAAAACCACTCCAACTGCTGTACAGGTATCTCAATGACCTCGCTCTCAAGAGATAGTGTCCCGGTTATCGAGAGATTCACAAGCCTCAATGTCCCATTTTCAAAATGTTTTTTTAGGGCATCCAGATAAACTCCTGTCCTTGGAGGAGATGATACAAGGAGTACATAGCTTCCGCGTTCCAGCACGTCATTTGCAATCTCTATTACTATCTTCTCGTATTTGCTTGTCGGGTCATATTCAATTAATATAGATTCCTTCCCGAGGTCTAAAGAGCGATCATTTCCTGTCCTGCCAGACGGGATGATAATCACATTTTTATCTTCCAATCCTTACACCCAGATTAATTTACCTCTCATTACATATATATTTTTATACCGCGGCCAATAATAATATGTGGCAAATATTATAAGAATATAATATCCAATATAATATCCAGTACCAACTACCACCCGGTACCACCCACCACCTGGATAATTTATACCACAACATTACCCGGAGGCAGTACGATAATATCCTTCAACAATGGACTGAAAATAGATATCTTGGATAAGGAGATTAATCTTGATCCGAAAAAGGCACGGGGGATCTCGTTCATCTCCCACGCACATACTGACCACTGCCCGAGGGGGGCGGTCAGCGGACAGGTCATACTCACAAAAGAGACAAAAAGACTTATGAGAAACTGCCGCGTCACGGACTGCTACAGCACTGGCAGGGAGATAGAACTCGACAACCTTGTATTCAGGATATGCGAATCCGGCCACATCCTCGGTTCTGGCCAGCTTTATATAGAAAATGATTTCAAGTTCGTGTATACAGGAGATTTAAATGTCAGAGGCGGTGCAACGACTGGCAGGGCAGAGATTTTGAAATGCGACATCCTGATAATTGAAACTACATTTGGCAGCCCCTTTTACAGTTTCCCTGAGAGAAAGGAGGTTATAAAAGACATCAAGGACTGGATAGACGGCTGCCACAAAAAAGACAAAACACCTGTGCTGCTCGGTTATTCGCTCGGGAAGGCTCAGGAACTGACAAAAGAGCTGTCATCTGATTTTTCCATCAGCGTCCATGAAACCATATATGAGATGAACAGGCGATATGAAGAACTTGGGGTAGAGCTTGGAGATTATTCACACCTTGATGACGATACCAATAGCAGAGGGAGAGACGCTGTTTTGATTGTACCGCCGCACCTGAAAAAGACCCTGCCAGATAACTGTTGCACTGCATTTGCAAGCGGCTGGGCAGTGAAAGAGGGTATGAACTGGTGTAATGCCGAGACTTCGTTTCCATTAAGCGACCACAGTGATTTCACATCCCTTATAGAATATGTAGAAAAGGCCAGCCCCCAGATGGTCTACACTATCCATGGGTTTGCTGAAGAGTTCTCAGAGGAGCTGAGAGTTAGAGGATTTTATTCTGAACCCCTTTTGAAAGGACAGAGAAAGTCTGGTGGACATTAATGGACATTTTAGAAGTTAAACGCTTCTAAAACTGGATATAAAAGCTATAAAAGCGGGATATAAAAGCTGGAGAAATCGAGGATAAATAAAATGCCTGACCTGGATATCAAGCACGAACTTTGTAGAAAGATGGTGCATCTGACCTCGATTACCATCATACTCCTGTACTACTGGACAGATAGGAAATTCACGCTCTATTTTCTCACTGCCGTTTTGATCATCTTCATCATAGTTGAGTACTTCAGGGTGGAACACAGAAAGAGAATCCCTGTTTTCTGGCGGTTTTTCAGGTCAAAGGAAGAGGGGACTGTGGGGGGTAACGTGACATTTATCATCGGCGCGATTATCGCGGTAAGTGTCTTTGAGAAGGAGATCGCCTCGGCTGCAATCCTCATGACAACTTTCGGCGACATGGCAGCAGCCATATTTGGAAAGGCGTTCGGGAGGACATGGATACCCCGGTTAAAGGAGAGAGCTGTAGAGGGGTGTGCCGCGGAGTTTCTGGTAAATGTAATTGTTGGCCTTGTTTTTCTTGACAGTATTGCTGTGGTACTGATGATGGCATTTGTAGCAACTGTGGTTGAGACCCTGATATACAGGCTCGATGACAACCTGATAATCCCGATATTTGCAGGTGCCTGTGGACAGGTCATATCTTATCTGGTCATGTCACCCATTTGAAGAACATCCATTTAACAGTATCTCCGAATTGGTCATAAGTTCGCCTAAAATCCATAACAGGCAATCATTCAGTCCCCATGCCTTTTAGCCTTACCTTAAAGGGTTCTATTATTTTATCGATTTCCTCTTTTATCTGTTTTTTATCTTTTCTGGATGTGTTTATCCTAATCAGTTCTCGGGCATATCTTTTTGCGTTTTTATTCCCGGTCTTTCTTGCCTTTTCAATCAGGTTCAGGTCTCCAGTCTCTTTAAAATCCCAGTAAGAATCTACAATCTCAGGAAAAATGGCCTTTCTAAATCCAGTAAGGTTTGAGATATATAATCCCAGCCTGCCATTTTTTTCTATTATGTGTTTGATCATACCCCTCTCATCGGTATCTGCCAGTATATCCTTTACAGACCTTGTAAATATCTCGATTGGCGTCCCTGCAAACCGGGTTACCAGCCTGTGCCAGTCCCTCTCTGGGAATGTTTTGTCGTTCATCTCACCTATCTCATGATAGATTATGTTATCTAGCTCCTCTTTAACAATCATATTTACCTTTTCTGACATCCTGCCAGTATCTGAAATATCCTCATCAACGTTTAATCCATAATCCTCGAAGGCAGACCTTAATGTTTTGCTCCCAGACATTCGACAATCATCTATTTTCCCCCAGATGAAATGGCGAACCTGTTCCTCTCTGGCGAATATCTCATCGCCCTGGAGCAGTGCTGGTGCGGTTACCAGGTCCCTTGCAAGCTCTTTTCCTGTGATGCAGATCTTGCAGTCATATATCCTGTAGGAGCGTTCAATCCTGGCGAGAAAGAATGAGGGCTTAAGTCCCCCGACATACCCCGCCCCATAAACCAGGCCGAGGGGTTTTAATCTTTCGTTTATTTGTCTGACATCAAATGGCTGATATTCTCTCCCGTCAATTTTTATATTGGAGAATTTCATGTCTTTTAGTTCTGCCCACCTCTTCTCTTTTTCGTCAATCCAGTTCATTAAATCCGGGGTGCCAATCTCCTCCCACGGGTCAAGTCCGTTTTCCCAGCGATAAAGGTCTCTTAGACGGATTAAAAGCCCGCAGATAGAATACACACCCCAGTTCCTTGCATTTGAGATGTCACAATTTACCTTGACCTGAGCTACAATATCGTCGATATCCATTTCTCTATCCATTTCTCTCTTCTAAAAATTCACTTGCAGAGAAATTAAATCTTTTGGAAAGGACTGCTATTCGCATTCGCATCTGGTCCATTTTATATATTCTTTAGTCTCCTCCTTTTTTGGGTTGGTAAAGAATTCATTCTTCTCGCCCTGTTCTACAACCCGCCCATCACAGATGAATACCACATGGTCTGCAATCCTCTTTGCCTGTTCGATATTATGTGTGACCACTATAAGTGTCACTTTATCTTTCAATTCCAGTATCAGCTTTTCGATAGCAGTTGTGGATTTTGGATCCAGTGCAGAGGTCGGCTCATCCATCATTATCACCCTGGGATTGACAGTAAGTGCCCTGGCGATACAGAGCCGCTGCTGCTGACCTACTGAAAGTGTTTTGGCATCCTCATGCAGCCTGTCCTTGACCTCGTCAAATAGGTGTGCTGCCTTTAAGGCCTTTTCCACAGCACCTGGAAATTCGCTTTTTTTCATTAACTTCAGATTTTTCAGCCCGAATATCATGTTCCCATAGATGGATTTCGGGAATACACACGGCACCTGGAATATCATCCCTATCTGCTGCCTTAGATGATGGACAGGCATTTTTGTTTCATAGATGTCCTCTCCGTCAAATATGATCTTCCCGTCATATTTATATGTCGAATTTGAATCGTTTAGCCGGTTTAAACAGCGCATGATAGTCGTTTTCCCGCTGCCTGAAGGGCCGATAATCCCTGTAATGGAATTCTCTTCTAATTCCAGGTTTATGTCTTTTAGGACATGGCTTTCGCCAAACCAGGCATTGAAATTGATAACCTGTAGTATCTTCATGTTTGTCACCATATTATTACTGTCATTGTCTTGTCTCTTATCACCACTTTTTATATCGCCACCTGATATATAAAGCAATAACACTCATGAGGAATACCAGGGTCAGTAAGACCAGGGCTGTGCCCCAGGCGTTTACCAGGGTCTGGGGGTTTGTTGCTTCGAATGAGAGATATAATATATGTGTGGGAAGGGTGGTTACCGGGTCAGTGAATGATGACGGGAACAGTATCCCGGAAAATACCGTGGCAGTGAACATTATCGGTGCCGTCTCTCCTGCTGCCCTTGCAAGCCCCATCAGAAGTCCGGTAACAACGCCATGTAAGCTGTAGGGGAGTACCACCGACCCTATCACCTTCCATTTTGAAAGACCGAGTGCTTTGCCGGCTTCACGATACTTGACTGGTATGCTTTCAATGGCATTTTTAATCGAGACGATTATGGTGGGAATGATCATTGTCCCGAGTATGAGTGAGCCTGCTGTCCAGGATACGCCAAGCCCGAGTAAATGGACGTAGAATATGAGTCCGAACAGACCAAATACAATAGAAGGGACTCCGTTTAAAAGATATATCAGGGTGTTGCTGATATTTTTAATCTGCGGGTGGGAGAGGAACTCTGTCTGATAGATGGCAGTACCAAGTGATATTGGCAAACTGAACAGGGCTGCTCCAATAACTATTACTATAGAACCTACAATCTGGGATACGATCCCTCCTTCTGCACCAAAATTTTCTGCTGGCGCAGTCAGGAATTCCAGGTCTATTGCAGATAACCCTTCTATGATGACCAGCAGGATTATTGCTATTAATATAGAACACCCAAGTACATTCATGAGGGCGATTGTGGATATGAATACCTGTTCTTTAACCTCCCTTGTCCCGGCCATCCTATATCTTCCTCCTGGTTTTACCTGTAAATATGCTCGAAATGGAGTAGATGATCATCACCATGACAAGTAAAATCAGTCCCAGCCCCATTAAAGCGCTCCAGTGCATTGACCCGATAGAACTCTCGGCTGTTTCCCTCCCCAGCTTTGAAGTTATTGTCTGCGCAGGTACCAGGATGTTATACAATGGGCTTGGTATGCGGTCTATGC
>WAQR01000145.1 GCA_015520145.1 Candidatus Hydrothermarchaeota archaeon | reverse complement strand
GAGGCCATCAAAAGGCTGGAAGATATTATAGGGAAGTGATTTTATCTGCGATCTCATTTACTGCATTTAAAGCCTTTGAATCAGGTGGGAGTTCAATTAGAGGTCTTCCTTTAAAGTCATATTCTGTGATCTCGCCGTCCTCGGGAACAGTTCCAATGACCTCTATATCCACGCCTTCTGTAAACTCTGGTATCCTGCTCTCAAGGTCAGGAGTCACCCTGTTCACTATTATAAATATCTCCTTGAATTTTATCTCCATCTCTCCTGCAAGCTCTTTAATCCTCGATGCGGTTGTGATCCCCCTTTTTGAAGGATCTGTTACGATAAGCATAATATCGACGTCCTGGGTGGTCCTTCTGCTCAGATGCTCAAGCCCAGCCTCTGCATCGATTACAACTATATCGTAGTTCTTTGCAATCGAGTCTATTATCTCTCTTAGTACGTGGTTTGCTGCACAATAACATCCCTTGCCCTCAGGCCTGCCCATTGCGATCAGGTCGAACTTGTCTGTCTCGACCATCGCGCCAAACGCATCGTATTCAAGCTGACTTCGCCACGACATTGTAGGAGGCATCTTGTCTCTTTTTTCCAGCAGGTCTTCTCTTATATCTCCTATCGTCTTCTCAACTTTTACTCCAAGGGCTTCAGGCAGGTTTGAGTCAGGGTCGGCGTCTATTGCCAGGAGCTCGTATCTGTCCATCTCGCTAAGTCTCCTTATCAAAAGAGCCGCGACCATGGTCTTCCCTGTACCGCCCTTGCCGGATACTGCAATAATCATTTTTTTGCCTGCTTATTTACCTGATTATTCATTATTTTCTTGTTATTATAATCTTCTCGGCGTATATCTTCGCATTCTTGAACGTTATGCTGATACCGCCGCCTCCTGCGATCGGGACACCGCTTACAGGCATAGAAAGTTCAGGTACAGCGATTCCAGGCGCACCTTTAGTGACATCCTCTGCCTTTTCTTCCTCTTCCTTGCCCCAGTTTTCAACAACAGGATGCCCCTTCTCTTTAAGAAACGCTTTTAGAGGATCTATCTCTGTGGCATCTTCCTCTGTGGCAATCTTATCTTTCAGCTCGGCTGGCAGTTCGTTCTCTATCCTGTCTTTTAACGCCTTTGGTAGCCAGACGAGGCGGTTATAACCCCCGTCTGCCTGAAGGAATTTTGGTGAGCGCAGGTATTCGATAGCCATCCCTATAAAACCTTCACTCTGAACCCCGCCGCCGACCTGACCTGCCATGGTCGAGAACGGGATACCAAAAGGTGTTACACCATGGAAATCCCTGTGTACAACACCTATCCCGTCAACGTCGGGGATATAGAATGCGATGGCCTCAAAACATCCGCAGGACGTGTGCGGATGGCCGAAGAGGCTGTGGAGATACACGATTTCGACCTCGCCATTGGAACGTTTTTTGGTCGCTTCGTTAACGCCAGAATATTCTCCTCTCAGCGGGTCTATCTCCTCTCCTTTTGGAATCTCGAATATCGGGCCTTTTGGGTCAACCTTTACCGCCGCCCGTCCTTCAAACCAGGAGATTGAACCGCAGGACGATGTCCTTGTCGGAGTAATAGTACAGACATGCTGCGGGGCGAATGACTGGCACAGAAGACACCCGTAGAACTTGTCCACATCTTCGTCCTTGAGCCCGCGAACTCTCGCATCTCTTTTTTCGAAGACCTTTCTTGCATCCTCAATGAATTTCTTTGTTGCATCCTCTTCTGTGTAAAACGTTACCTGCATCTTCTCGATGACATCGAATTCAGACTTGAAAAGGTCGATAAGTGCTGCCCCTACATGTTTCAGGCTTAGACCTTTTTTTGCAGCATCTTTGCTTATCCTGCACCATATTATATCCCTTGAGTTCAGGTGCATGTAACCCTGGATATAGTTGGAGAAATCATGAATCCTCCTCTCCAGAACACCTTCCAGGTCCTCTTCCATCTTTTTTCCGGCAACCTCTACAAAGACACCAAATGGGCTTTTTGTACCTTCTTCCATCTCGGTGATGTCTGGACCGATAATTGTTACCTTTTTGTCTTTAACTTTTTCCATCGGCGCTACACGTAATAATTCTGCGCCAATACTCTTTGGTCCTGCCAGATCAACAAACATATTTGCCTTTCTAATCCGTTCACCTTCGTAGATTAGACCTACGTCAACTGGTATATCTTTGTCCATATCAATAACACCTCATACATCATGATTTTTTATGACAATAGTCGCTTGTGGTATAAAAGATTAACGTCTTTTGAACATCTGAAAAATGAAG
>WAQR01000144.1 GCA_015520145.1 Candidatus Hydrothermarchaeota archaeon | reverse complement strand
CAAATCTGTCCTTACGGTCTTGGAAGTGTAGCCACCTCTGGAGTTGGGGTTGTCGGTTCTGTGGTGTTTGTGGTAGCCGAGAAAATCCTCGAGCTCTGCCTCGAGGGCCTCTTGAAGGGTCTTCTGAACGAGCTCCTTAAGACGGGCTCTTACCTCCTCAGGCCCTGGTGCCTTCTTCTCCTTTACCATCTGTCCACCTCCTGTGTCTTTGAGTTGGTTTAACATTTGCACAGCTCGGTGGACAGTCCCGGAGTAGCAAGTGAAAGGCATTTTTGTTTTATCCACCCTTATGCTGCAAAAGTGCCCCGCCAGATTATATTCCCTGTCCAGTCTTTCCTCATCCTACCCATTAAAAATACTCTCTATTTTATGCAGTGGTAAGTTTGTCATCAATTTTAAAGCTATCTTCATATTCTCTATTGTACGCCCGCTGTTGTCTAACCATTTTACCACCAGCTGATTTTTAATTTCCTTTAACTCCTCTTCCATCTCTTTTAACCACAACAAGTCGTCTTTAATCGGGTCAACAGAATCCATAAAGACAAGTAATGCCTTGGCTCTAAATCTATACATATCGGGAGGAGTATTATAGCTTAATAAGCAGCTCTTCCCTTCATCGAGCATCTTCATCATGTGGGATCTGATAACATTTGATGCCCGTAGACGATCATACTTGTTGGCTTCTTCGCTGATAATATCAACCAAGAGAGAAAGCCCTTCCTCCAGATTGGCTGATCTTTCGTAGTTGCTTTTCTCAAAATCGGCCAATAGTTTCTGTGCCATTTTTAGCTCTTTATGTGTCTGATCCATGACTATCTCTTGCGATAGATGGTTAAGATCAAGCCATCAGGGCTTTTTACGATCTGCACACCGGTTGAATGGTTTAGTATCTGGATTATTCTTTTACATTCATTCACCAGAAGGTTTTTATCTTTCTTTCTAAGTAGATAACCTGTGGCTCCACCAGGCAACCTTTTTTTCTTTCCAAATTCCAATATAATGGGAAGCAGAACAGATTTTATTCCACGTTGTTGACATCTTGTTTTGGCATGTTCAGTTATCTTCACCATCTTCATCCTCCTCTTTCAAAAAAGTCTCCAGATCCTGTGATATTTCATCCAGCCAACTAATTATGTATAGAAATTTATCTGCCAAAGATAATGGATCATAAAAACTCAGTTCTTGTATCATCTTGTCTTTAAGCTTTTCAGCCTCCCCCCACAGAGACTTAATATCTCCTAAGAATTCTCTGTATAGCTTGGGAACCCCGGAAATTTTTTTGTCGATCTGCTTTTTACACTCCAGAGCGATATTCTCTATCAGTAAATCACGGCTTACTTTTAGCCTTTTACTCGCAAGTTGCTTTTTGATCTTCTCTAAAGTCTCTAATGTATCCTTTTTGACAACATAAGTTTTTCTTATCTTGCCTGCATCTTTTTTGCCTTTTGCTATAGCTTTGTCGTAATTGCAACCAGACACCTTTCTTGCAACAGACTCAGGAACCCCAGCCGTAACCATCCTCTTGAACACCTCATAATTTTTTAGATTCTCAACAAAGATTTCAAAAACATCAGCGTGCTTGCCATATACCTTTGCCAGTTCCTTGATTGCCTCATGTGCTTCGGGGATAAGCCTGAAGGTTGAATGGACAACCGGTTGTTTTTTCGTAGGCGGCAGCTTAACATCGAAAGCTTCCTTTAAATCCTCGGGAACCATTTTCTTCTTCTTGCTCATGGTTACTCTCCAATCCGTAGTTTACTAACTGTGTATCATACTCTTAAAATAATGTCAAATAAAAAATTATAGCCAAACTACATATTTTTAGTCAATATCGCCTAACACATGAAATTATAAAACAAATTCGTTCTCTTTTGGTTGCACGGTTGTAAGGTACTTTTCGGATTGAATTGTGCAACCACAGCTAACAGCCGTCTTTTTCCTGTTGACAAATCGGAGGCTCTGTAATATTTTTCAAAATGAGAATGTCGATGGAGAGCTTCCCTTAACAACCAGCAGGAAAGGGCACAGCGGAAGAGAAAGTTCCACTGGGTATATCAATTCAAGATCAGACTGAATGGCATAAGTCCGCCTGTATGGCGAAGGATACAGGTGCCTGAATACTATACATTCTGGGACCTGCATGTTGCCATCCAGGATGCAATGGGCTGGCTGGACTATCATCTCCACGAATTTTACATGACCCATCCCGTTACCGGCGAAAAGGTGATAATAGGGGTGCCAGATGAAGAGGACGAGCTCTTCGATCGAGAGACCCTCCCCGATGACAGAGAGAAGATTTCAGACTGGTTCTCCATGGAGAACAGGAAGGCAGACTACACCTATGACTTTGGGGACAACTGGACGCACAGTATAGTCCTGGAGGACATACTCCCGCAAGACAGAGACAGGGATTATCCCCTGTGTATCGCGGGGAAGAGGGCCTGTCCCCCTGAGGATTGTGGAGGAACAGGTGGATACGAGCTGTTTCTCGAAGCCATAAGTAATCCTCGACACGAACGACATAAGGAGTTGCTGGAATGGGCTGGCGGGAAGTTTGATCCGGAACAGTTCGATCCCCGGGAAGTCCACTTCGACGATCCCGATGAGCGCAGAAAACTTGCCTTCGAATAACGAATACATACCACCACAGCATATCTATGTGCTTCCATAGTTCAGAAAATCCAGTAATTCGTCTCGAATCAGTCATAGAGTATACACCATAAGGAGCATCTTGCCGATATGCTCAGAGGCACTACCCAGAAACACCTGAATCAACCGCACGATGAAGGAGGCAGCAGGACGTATATAAAATAGAAACGGGCCAGGTGGGGTGGTGGAGCCCGCTGGTATCAAGAGAGTCTGCATAAGGGGCAAGTCCCTTTCTAAGACCATTTTCAGGAAGAGAGGACGATTCTCTATCCCCACTCCTCCAGCCCTGCAAAGCTGTACATAGAAGAACCCTTATACAACCCTCGCCTTCTCGTCTTTCGATAAAAGACTCAACGAGTCTGTGGCAAAAGAGGGATAGAGGGTGCTCGTTACCTGAAACCCTGAAAGGCTCAAGAAGAACCTTCACCCCTCATGATGAATCGGGCTATCCACTCAAGTTCGATAACCCATACTGTTTTTCGCACAATCTTGTGTCCTGGAGCTAATAATTTTTGGAGGCAGAGAACCCCTCAAAAAGATGGATGAGCCCTGCTGAACCCTTCGGTTACCTGAAAATCTCAGGAGCATGGGCCCGTTAAACTGCCGCGTAAGAAGGTTCTTGAAAAGAGGCAGATAATCATATAAAATGTCATATATGACATTTAAGAGATTACGCAGGTCTCAAGATGTCGTCATCAAGAAGATATTTGAAAGGGGAAAAGACATCTTCTCTGGCGCACGGGTAATACTTGCGGGAGGCACTGCCCTTGCAAGGTTTTATCTGAGGCACAGGGTCTCCTGTGATCTGGATTTTTTTGTAAACGCAAGGTTTGAACCTGATGTGAT
>WAQR01000143.1 GCA_015520145.1 Candidatus Hydrothermarchaeota archaeon | reverse complement strand
TGCTCGGCGAGCCGATTGAGATAACGGTGACGGCGTATAATCCTACGGGGTATGCTGTGGAGGTAGAATATCAAGATCCATGTTCGTATCCACTCAGTTACATTATAGACGGATATATAACGCCATATGATCTCGTCGACGAAAATGGTACTATCGTACCCGGTACCGTCTGTGCTGCTGGTGCTAGTCCACGAACGCTTGTATTACAGCCCAGGGAAACCATTACTTCGACCGGTACCAGAACTACAGTAATCGGTGATATAGGTTATGGTTTTGTTGGCTACTATGTCCCACTGCCAGTGGGAAGACACAGAGTTGTAGGCACAATAAGTGGAAACTCTCAATATGAGAGCAGACCCATATCCATCCAGGTGACAGACCCAAACAACGGCGGCATGTAATGAACTTGGATTAGACTTTAAAGGATAGAAGGAAGAAGGAGGAAAAGAGAACGGACTATTATAGGCAGATGCGTATAGCACTATTTGTGTTAATCGCAGTAGGAATACAGGCGGTATCCGTGCTGTCGGTAGTAAACGACAGCATCGTTGACGGAGACAATTCCGGAACCTGGGATAACGGCACTGATGATAATAACACTTACATTACACCGGTCAAAAACCCACCTGAGATTCTCTTGAAGTCGAGGCACTTCGTCCCAGAACCTGGTATCAATCAGACATTCGCGGCTGAACTGCTGACAAGCAAAGAGCCGGGGGTTCATGTGCTGGTACAGCTTTATCACGCACCCACTGATGCAGAGAGAAAGCTCTTTGAAGAAAACAATGTGAAGCTGCTGGCATATATTCCAGATAATGCATGGTTCGCTTCCATCCCGCCTGAAAACGTTGCCCGGGTCGCAGCACTCCAGGAGGTGAGGTGGGTTGGTAAAATATTGTGAGCAAGCCAAAAAGCAAAATTATTTATGTGATGAAGATGTATATAATTAAGCAACAAATAAAGTGGCAATAAATGGAGGCGTGATTGAAATGGAATTAAAAAAGCTGCTGACAATATTTGTGGTCTTTTTAGCAGTCCTTGCAGCTATGTCTACTATTATCGAGGCACAGCGCGGCGGTGGTCACGGCGGCGGCATGGGCGGCGGGCATCACTGGAGTGTGAATGCAGGCAGTGATAACAACAACGTGGGGGATAACAATAATGCGGGAGCGATAGACGTCTACGTATCCACGGACAAGCGGATGTATGTGCTCGGCGAGCCGATTGAGATAACGGTGACGGCGTATAATCCTACGGGGTATGCTGGAGAATTTGAGTATGAGTGCACAGTTTTAAGATACGTTATAGATGGGTATATCGGTCCCTATACTCTCGTTGATGAAAACGGTACTGACTTAGGCGGGGTTGCACCTGGGATCAACTGTCCGTCTGGAACGTATGTACTTCAGCCCCGTCAAACCATTACTGAAACCTTCGTCAGAGACGTTGGAATCATCCATGGAGACGAGTATGTTCCGCTGCCGGTGGGAAGACACATCGTCGTCGGCGCAGTAGGAGCATACGGAAATTATCAATATAAGAGCAGACCCATAACCATCTGGGTGACAGAACCGAACTATGGCATGTAATGAACTTAGATCGGATTTAAAGAATATCTACAACCGCTCTCTCTCATCATCAGAAATCCAGGAGCTTTACAACAAAACCCCTCTACCAGGCCAGCACAGCGTAACCGTCTATGCAAAAGATATAACCGAACCTGAATTCTACAACAAAATGGTTTAATGTTACAGCGCAGTAATCTAAATAAGATTATCTATGTTAGATGACATTGCTAATTGAAAAGTGCAAATTGAAATAGATTCAAAAATTTATAAATGCGGTATTGACCGAAGATAAGTACCATACGAACAAACAGAAGGTCAATACTGCGTTATAATGGTCAACCTGTTAGCAGGTTGAGGAGAAGCAAAATGTCTCAAAAATGGAAGGTATATGATATAAAAGAAGGAAAACTCAAAAGGAAAAACATCCCATGTCCAAGGTGTGGAGGAGGGGTATTCATGGCAGAACACAGGGACAGACGTTCATGTGGCGGCTGCGGATATACTGACTGGAAGAAGTGATAACATTTTATCCTCCAGAAAGGCACAAAAATGCAAAGAACCAGCGAAGAAAAAAGCGAGGGATTTAGTTGATATGCCTTGGTATAGAAGGGACTGCCGAGAAACTCGGTGTCGGGATAGTCTCTATGGACGGTGAAATACTCGCAAATGTGGTAAAACACCAGCCGCTTTTTGGAGGGATACATCCAAGAGAGGCGGCACAGCATCATGCTGAAAACATAAAAGATGTCCTAAAAGAGGCGTTAAAAAAGGCAGGGCTTGATATAAAAGACATCGAACTTGTCGCATTCTCAAAAGGCCCTGGGATGGGGCCCTGCCTCAGGGTTGCGGCCATTTCCGCCAGGACGATATCCCTGTCGAACAGCATCCCGATTGTCGGGGCAAACCACTGCATCGGGCATATCGAGATAGGGCGTCTTGTAACAGGGGCTAAAGACCCGCTGACACTGTATGTCTCAGGTGGCAACAGCCAGGTGATAGCCTACGATTCAGGCAGATACAGGGTCTTTGGCGAGACGCTGGATATTGCGGTTGGAAACTGCATTGACCAGTTTGCAAGGAACACCGGGCTTGGAAACCCCGGCGGGCCGATTGTCGAAAGATATGCAAAAAGAGGAGAGTATCTGCCCCTTCCATATATAGTTAAAGGAATGGACCTATCTTTTTCCGGGCTACTCACAGCCGCATTAAAAAAGGCAAAAAACGCAGACATCCAGGATGTCTGCTACAGCCTGCAGGAAACCGCGTTCTCCATGCTCGTAGAGGTTACAGAGAGGGCAGTCGCCCATACAGGGAAAGACGAGCTTCTGCTTGTAGGAGGGGTCGGGATAAACCGGAGGCTCCAGGAGATGCTGGCACTTATGGCAGAGGAACACGACGTTAACTTCTATATACCAGGGCCTGAGGTGATGGGTGACAACGGGGCGATGATTGCGTGGCTCGGTCTGCTGATGTACAGCTCCGGGACAAGACACAGGCTCGAGGATACCACAGTAATCCAGCGGTACAGGGCTGACGAGGTCGAGGTGAACTGGCGGTGAAACTCATAGATAAGGGAGCGGAAGCGAATCTGTACCTTGATAAAGACACGATTATAAAAGAGAGGATAAAAAAGGCTTACAGGGTTACAGAACTCGACGAGACTTTGAGGAAGTCCAGGACAAAGAGAGAAGCAAGGCTCATATCATTTGCAAGGAGGGCAGGTGTCCCGACACCAGTTATCAGGGATATCGATGGAAATATTGTTAAGATGGATTTTATAAAAGGAGAGCAGGTGAAGGATGTCCTAAACAGGGTTTTAAAAGACGAAAGGAAAAGGATATGCGAAGAGATAGGGAAACATGCAGGAAGGCTGCATAAAAATAATATCATCCATGGAGACATGACGACCTCCAACATGATATTAAAAGGAGACAGGATATTTTTTATAGACTTTGGACTCGGTGAGATTAATGATACAGTCGAGGCAAAGGGTGTTGACATCCTGGTTTTCAAAAAGTCTTTGAGGTCAACGCATTACAGATTCGAAAAGGAATGTCTTGACGCATTTATCAAAGGTTATTCTCTAGAATATGAAGGCTATAAAGACGTGCTGGAGAGGCTTGGCAGTATTGAGAAGAGAGGGCGATATTTTGCTAAACGGTGAGGACAATAAATTTGCAGTGCTCATATCCTGTACCAGAACATTCTACCTCTCTGACCGTGCTTTTTTTGTGTAACCTGGTGTCAAATATAGATTTCAACAACCCCTCGTCAAACACACAAAGTGTCCTGCCGATATCAGGCATATTGGAGCATTCATAGCAGTTTTTAACAATAAACGTCAGGGGGTTTTTTTCTATAACTTCTATCTCACCAAGCTGATTCTTCTTCCAGAACTCAGATATCTCCTCCACCAGGCCATCGATATCTTCAGCCCGAAACCTTTTTGAGAGCTCCTTTCCTATCTGTTCGCCCATCAAACGGAGCATTGGACGTGCATCTGCACCAAACGAATCAGTTATATATCTAAGTGCGCGAAATATCGCATTCATAAAAATAAACGCCCCATCGCTCAACTTTGATATGTCATCGAGGGTCTTTTTGTTCAATATAGGTTTTGATTCTGCTTTGATAAACAAAAGCTTTGCACAGCTCCGGTATATCGTCTTCCGCCTGTCAAGAGGGTCTTTTATAGACGTGATCAGACCATCCTGCTCCAGTTTTGCCAGATGCTGCGAGACCGTGGACTTGGCCTTCTTTGTGAACTTCACGATATCATCAAAACCCCTCTCCCCGAGGTCGAGATAATGCATTATCCTGATCTTCACATCATCATCGAGGACAATAACTGTTCGTCCTGTACCGTATATTTCGACGTGATTTTTTATCATCAATATTACTCATGATATGCAGATATATAAACATTTCTCTCGGTTCACGATAGAAATCTTTATATATTATGAGCGTGTTAATTGTTCGTAATATGCCGAACATAATAGGCGATGTATAATAAGCGATATAGATGAATAAGCGATGTAGATGAGGTGATTTGGAATGGCAGTATGGAAATGTTCGAAATGCAACTTTGAAAAGGAATCGAGGTGTAAACCGAGAAAATGCCCAACATGCGGGGCATCAAACAGTTTTGAAAAATAGGAGGTAAGAAGATGGAACTGGTAAGTGAGAATAAGATAGGTGTGTCAAAAGGCACTGATGTGGAAGGAGCAGTCAGGAACAATTTCAAAGGTGAGACCAGTGAGGTTGGGCTTTATCTGGCGATGGCCAGACAGGCTTTTAGGGAAGGATATCCTGAAGTCGCCCTGGTCTTAAAGGACATTGCAATGGAAGAGGCATGGCACGCGGCAAGTTTTGCAGAGATGAACGGAGACATTTCAAGTAGCACGAAAGAGAATATCGAGAAGATGCTTGCAGGTGAAAAAGGTGCTAACAAGGGAAAAAGAGAGGCCGCACTTAAGGCAAAAGAGGGCGGCGTGGATGAGGCTCATGACTTCTTTGACGTCTCTGCAAGGGATGAGGCAAGACATGCAAGGGCACTAAGTGGACTGCTGGAGAGGTATTTCAAATAGAAGAACGCCCAACGCCTGAAAGTGGATGAATGTGGATGAGCAGCATCTGGGCTTTAAAAAGGTTTCTAGAGGAAGGGCGGTGAAGGGCTGTGAAGGGCTGTGACACAAATTTTATAAGAGTCAAATCCAATATTTTTAAAAAAAGAAGTGAATAAACGAAAGTTAGTAAGTTAAATAAATGAGAGAGGTGAATAAATGACATGTGATGGAGATATGCTGTGCGGGATAAACAGGGCGAAATCTGATGAGATGTCTGACATGGAAAAGAAACACACACCCGTGATAACTGCACCGGACAACGTGAAAAAGGGCGAGCCTTTTGACGTGACAGTGGAGGTCGGGAAACTCCTGGCGCATCCAAACGAGTACGGACATTTTATACAGTGGATAGAACTGTATTCAGGGGACACGTTTCTTACAAGGGTCGAGCTTACGCCCGTGCTGGCAGACCCGAGGATTACGGTAACCGTGGCGCTCAACCACTCGCATCCGTTAAGGGTACTTGAACACTGCAACCTGCACGGGACATGGGAAGGGACAAAGGAGATAACAGTCAGTTAAGTTAACTTAAGTCAGTTAAAAAGTCAGTTAAAAGAGGTTTTCTAATTGAAGGCAGTAAAGATTAAAGAAAATGTGTACTGGGTGGGGGTAATCGACTGGAACGTAAGGGATTTCCATGGTTATGTCACATCGAGGGGTACGACTTACAACAATTTCCTTATCACGGACAAAAAGATTGCACTGTTAGATACAGTAAAATACGGGTTTTCCGATATAATGTTCGAGCGCATACGCTGCCTCACAGACCCTGAGAAGATCGAGGTGGCGGTCTGCAATCACATTGAACTTGACCATGCAGGCTGCTGGGATAAGGTGATGGACGTTGCCAAAAATGCAACATTATATATCACTGAGAGAGGGAAACAGGGTCTGGAGAGGTACTTTGATGTCACTTCCTGGGATATCCAGGTCGTTAAAACAGGAGATAGTGTAAAGATAGGCGAGAAGACACTCATGTTCATAGAGACTCCAATGCTCCACTGGCCGGACAGCATGATGACCTACATACCAGAAGACAAGCTCCTGATTTCCCAGGATGCATTTGGCCAGCACTGGGCACAGGCAGTACTTTTTGACGACCTCGTTCCACAGGAGGTACTTGAAGATGCGGTCATAGACTACTATGCAAATATCCTCATGCCTTTTGGAAGGCTGATAAAAGCCAAGCTTGCAGATATCCAGAAACTGGGGCTGGAAATAGATATGATAGCCCCTGACCACGGCGTGATATGGAGGAAGAACCCTGGTAAGGTCATCGAGATGTATCAGGACATGGCAAACGGCAGGGCAGAGGAAGGTGTGGTGATAGTCTACGATACCATGTGGCATTCCACAGAGAAGATGTGCAGAGCAGTCCTTGATGGGATACTTGACGAGGGAATGTATGCCGAGGTAATAAAACTGAGGGAGACACCCATGAGTGCTGCAGTAAAGCAGTTCTGGAAATACCGCGGACTCCTGGTGGGCACACCCACGCTGAACAATGTGATGTTTCCAACCATTGCAGAATTTTTACAGCACCTTCGGGGGCTTAGACCGGAGAGCAGGATAGCCAGCGCTTTTGGCAGCTATGGCTGGAGCGGCGGCGGAGTGAAGGACGCGATGCAGACACTCGAATCCATGAACCTTGAAGTGGTCGAGCCCGGCTATGAAGTGAAGTCCAGACCGAAAAAACAGGATTATGATGCGGGCTATGAATTCGGCAGACTCTTTGCTCAAAAGGTCAGTGAGTATCACAGGAAGTTTGATTAGGAGATAGGAGATGATAGATTATGGGCAAGTACAAATGTACTGTATGCGGATATATTTACGACGA
>WAQR01000142.1 GCA_015520145.1 Candidatus Hydrothermarchaeota archaeon | reverse complement strand
GTGCAAAGGACTACAGGATATTCGAGGAAACCACCCAGAAAAATATTAATGAGATGGACATTTATGGAGATATTGTCTTTGTCCACGACCCCCAGCCTGCGGGGCTTGTAAAAAAGAAAGATGAGATGCAGAATAAATGGGTGTGGCGATGCCACATTGATCTCTCCTCTCCAAATCCAGATGTATGGAACTATCTCAAGGGGTATATAGAGAGATACGATGCATCTGTATTTACAGCCCCCCAGTTCTCACAGGAGCTTTCTATCAGGCAGGCTCAGATTACGCCTTCTATCGATCCTTTAAGTGACAAGAATAAGGATTTGAAAGATTCGTTTGTCTCTTCAGTACTTGAAAAATATGGCATATCGGATGAGATCCCTTTTATAACCCAGGTCTCCAGATACGATTATCTAAAAGACCCACTTGGTGTCATTGATGCGTACAGGATAGTGAAAAAAAGGGCAAAGTGTCAGCTCGTCCTTGTGGGAAGTGAGGCGGCAGACGACCCTGAAGGAGCTAAAGTACTAAAAGAGGTGAAGAAAAAGGCAAAAGGCAGCAGGGATATACATATCTTAACGAATATCAGCGATGTGGAGGTAAATGCGCTACAGCGCGCCTCGGCAGTGATACTTCAAAAATCCCTAAAGGAAGGGTTTGGTCTAACAGTAAGCGAAGCCCTGTGGAAAGGAAGGCCTGTTGTCGCCTCGGACGTCGGCGGGATATCGCTTCAGATAAAACACGGGTTTAACGGGCTTCTGTCTCACACAATCGAGGGCACTGCCCACATGATCAGGCAGCTTTTATACAATCCAGAGTATGCAAAGAGGCTCGGGGATAACGGCAGGGAACACGTCCGTCATAATTTCCTTTTGACCAGGCATCTAAAAGATTATATTCTTCTATTCCTATCTCTTGAGAAACCGGGGGATTTTGTATATCTACAGTGAACTCTAATGTGAATATCTCGAATATCAGGGCAGTTGCAATAGACTTTGATCGGACACTTACAGACGAATCGTTTGAGGTGACGGAAAAAGTAAAAGATTATCTGCTTGAGGCAAAAAAGGATATGGTGATAATCATTGCATCAGGCAGGACGTTTGATTTTTTTAAAGAGAATGCCCTGCTCGATATCGGACACATATTCGTCATTGAAAATGGGGCACAGATATTTATCAATGGAAATCCTGTACCTGCCTCCACATGTCCAACTGAAACGCAGGATAGAATCTCTGATAAAATCAAAAGTGAATTGACTGGAGAACTGATTAGAGAAAAGATCCCGTTTCGTTCTGGAAGGAAGATCATTTCTGTTAAGAGGGTTTATGAGGAATCGGTAAACAGGATTGTCGAGGGGATGGATGTTCGCCTGGAGTATAATGTTGATGACATAATGATCCTTCCGGCCGGGATGGATAAGGGGAGTGGGGTGATGAGGGCAGCAGCTCTTGCAGGATTGGATGGCGGAATTGCAGCAGTGGGAGATGCGGAAAACGATGTGAAACTCTTTGAAGTCGCAGACCTTAAAGGTGCTGTTGCAAATGCCATACCTGAGTTGAAGGTCATGGCAGATTTTGTTTCAGAGAAACCTTATGGAGAAGGGGTGATAGAGTTTATTGAGTTCATAAAAGGTCTACCTTAATACGCCGCCAATGCCTTTGAGCAGGGTTTCTACCGTTGAAAAATCGAAATCCAGGGCTTCGACCCTGAATGTTATGCTCTTTTTGCCTTCTGGTATCTGTTTACCTTTGTAGATGTCGATTATTTTGCATGATATTATATCCCCGGTTGATTCAATGCATTTTCGTATGATCTCCTCATCGGTGTTTACAGGGAACATGAAAGAGAAGTCTCTGGACATTCCCGGTAAGTGTTCCTGCTTCCATTTCTTTAGAAATTTCTCGTCCAAAAGTTCAACATTTGACAGCTTTAGGAGGATCTCTCTGCTGGATGCGCCTGATGTTTCAAGTACGACTTTTTCAGGGTCTACTTCTTTTACTGTTCCAACATGGACAGCTCCTGAGTAGATGTGTTTTAATGCGACCTCCCTGCCAATCGAGTCGCTGAGCTTTTTAAGCTCTTCTCTTAGCGCAAGGATTGCCTTGTCGCTTCTGCCCATTGACGCGTCTATGTCGTCGAGATGTTTTGCGCTTTTTGACATTATCTCTTTAAATGCCCCCATGTCCCGGTTCTCGATTATCTGGTTTAACTTTTCTATCTCGTTTATGAATGTTCTGCGGACCGCGTCTGTCTTGGGGTTGTGCATCTGTATCGAGGCGTAGAGCTGCGGGCTTTGCCCGACTATCCTTGCCACCAGGTCGAGCATGAGTTCGTATATCGGTGAGGCAAATTTTCTTGACTGTTTTACGTCGATTTCAAGTTCACGGAGTGTTGAGGCAATTGCGATGTATGTGAAGTGGGTAAGCCCCTGGACTACTCCCATTATCCTGTCGTGCTCTTCAGGTGTGGTCCAGATGACCTTTGATTTCTGTTTTTCAAGGAACTCTTTTATAAACCCCTCCCATTTCCCGGTTCTAACCGGTGTTATTATGAATGTGAGACCTTCGATTGTCCTGGTTCTCGGCCCGAACATTGGATGGGTGCCGATGATTTCAACCCCGTTTTTTGCGTGTTTTAGCATTGCCTGTGTGGGCTCGACCTTTACAGATGTGAAGTCCATTAAGAGGCAGCCCGGCCTTACATGCGGGGCGACCTGTTTTATCACGTCTATTGTGTTCTCGATGTAGACAGAAATGATTACGACATCGCTTTCTTTTGCTGCTTTTATGTTGTCGTTTGAAAACCTGACACCCTCTTCTCCTGCAACCCTCTCTCCTTTTAGAACGTCCCTGCCTGTTATTACAACCTCGTGCCCCTCCTCTTTAAACAACCTTGCAAATATCCTGCCAAAGTTGCCAGTTCCGCCGATGATTGCTATTTTGACCATTACAGGTAAGTAATGACCACGCAAATATTTAAATGTTAATACAACCATCCAATACTACTACGGTACTGCGTAAAGGTACTGCGTAGATAAATAAAACAAATAAATTAAAACTAATAATTAATAATGAAACTAAATAATACGTAAAACATAGGCGATGAATATGGCGACGGATATGAAAGGGCTCATAAATAAACTGGTTGAAGGGAATGACCTGACTCTGGAGGAGGCGGAGCAGGCGATGAAGACCATAATGTCAGGCAATGCCACGCCGGCTCAGATAGGCAGCTTTTTGACT
This sequence comes from Candidatus Hydrothermarchaeota archaeon, assembly GCA_015520145.1. GTDB lineage: Archaea > Hydrothermarchaeota > Hydrothermarchaeia > Hydrothermarchaeales > WAQR01 > WAQR01. The sequence goes on along the minus strand of WAQR01000142.1, from coordinate 1,656 downwards.
GCGTTGAGGATGAAAGGTGAGACCGTGGAGGAGATCTCGGCCTGTGCGAGAGTGATGCGTGAATTTGCCGCGAGGATAGACCCTGAAGTGGACGGTACGCTTGTGGATACCTGCGGGACTGGCGGGGATAGGGTAAAGACGTTCAATATCAGTACTATTGCGGCATTTGTTGTTGCAGGTGCAGGGATTAGAATCGCAAAACACGGCAACCGCTCGGTGACGTCCAGGTCAGGGAGTGCAGATGTCCTGGAGGCGCTGGGTGTCAGGATGGATATGACGCCGGAAGAGGTGAAGAGGTCTATTGAGAGGATAGGTATCGGGTTCATGTTTGCTCCGACATTTCATAGTGCAATGAAACATGCCATCGGCCCGAGGAAGGAGGTGGGTATCAGGACGGTGTTCAATATCCTAGGCCCGCTTACAAACCCTGCCAATGCAGATGCGCAGGTCCTCGGTGTGTTTGACCCCGGGCTTACGGAGAAGATGGCACATGTTCTTTCCAGGCTCGGTTCTAAAAGGGCGGTCGTTGTCCATGGGCTTGATGGGCTTGATGAGATCTCGACTCTTGGGGGGACACGGATATCGGAACTCCGTGATGGGAAGGTTGAGACCTATACCATAAAGCCTGAGGATTTCGGGATAAAACGGGCATCTATTGATGACCTTTCAGGCGGGGAGGCAAAGGATAATGCAGAGATAGCGATAAAGGTCCTTAAGGAGAAGGAGAAAGGGCCGAGAAGGGATATTGTTGTCCTGAATGCCGCTGCGGGTATCTATGTCGGCGGGAAGGCTGATTCGATTGCCGATGGGATACCGATTGCAGAGGAGTCCATTGATTCCGGGGCGGCTTATGATAAGTTGATAGCCATTGTAATGGAGTCGAGGAAACGCTGATGGTCGTAGTGAAGATATGCGGGATTACGAACGTCGAGGATGCAGTTAGATGCGGAGAGCTGGGTGCTGATTTTATCGGTACAATAGTTGATGTGCCAGTTGAGACTCCAAGGAAGATTGGAGTAGAGACTGCAAGGGAGATACATAATGAGATAATGCCGCCGGTTACCGGGGTGGCGGTTGTGATGCCCGGGAGTATTGAGGAGGCGCTGAAGATATATGACGGCATCCTGCCGGCGTTTGTCCAGCTCCACGGCGATGAGGATGTGATGTTTTTAAAGGAACTGAGGAGCCTTGTGCCGTGCAATATCATCAAGACAGTTCATGTGAGTGGCGAGGCTTCAATCAAGGAGGCGGTGAAGTTTTCAAAGTTTGCAGATGCAATACTGCTCGATACGTCGTCAAAGGGGATGGGCGGGAGCGGGAAGACCCACGACTGGGAGATATCAAAAAAGATTGTCGACGCGGTCAAGAAGCCGGTTATTCTGGCTGGCGGGCTGAATCCTGAGAACGTGAGAGAGGCTGTTGAGACCGTGAGGCCTTACGGGGTGGATGTGGCAAGTGGGGTTGAGAGAGAGCCCGGGAAGAAGGATTATGATAAGGTGAAGAGGTTTGTGGAGGAGGCGAGGGCTGGGGGGTAGGTGATTATGCAAGATACCTGATAACTGATAGAGATACGAGATAGAGCTGGAAACGGCATCAATGCTTAAACAAACTTTATAAGCTTTTATGCCTTTATATCAAGATACAATGGCGTACAGG
>WAQR01000141.1 GCA_015520145.1 Candidatus Hydrothermarchaeota archaeon | reverse complement strand
TCTGATATTGGATCCCATTAAAGAGATAACGATTGAGAGGTGTTGGTCTGATTTTGTTTACGATATAACTGTGGAGGGTCACCATAATTTTTTAATAAATGATTTCATTGTAACCGGGAACTGCGACGGGGACGAGGATTCGATATTTTTACTGCTGGATGCCCTTATAAATTTCTCAAAGTGCTATCTTCCAAGTACCCGCGGCGGGACAATGGATGCCCCGCTGGTACTGACAACCAGGCTTGACCCAAAGGAGATTGACGACGAGGCGCACAATATTGATATTGTGGACAGGTATCCTCTGGAATTTTATGAAGCCACGTTGAGATATGCAAAGCCCCAGGAGATGGAGGGGATAATCGAGACAGTCAATAATCGAATCGGGAAGGCAGAGCAGTATTTCGATTTGAGATTTACCCATGATAATACAGATATTGCCTCAGGTCCGACGGTGAGTTCCTATAAAACGCTCGGGTCAATGATGGAGAAGGTAAAACATCAGCTGGCACTGGCAAAAAAGATCAGGGCTGTTGATGAGAGAGATGTGGCGAAAAGGGTAATAGAAAGCCATTTTCTGCCGGACCTTGCAGGGAATCTGAGGGCGTTTTCAAAACAGACGACAAGATGCGTCAGCTGCAATGCGAAATACAGACGCATACCTTTGAGCGGAAAATGTCACAGGTGCGGCGGCGGGAAGCTGGTTTTGACAGTACACAAAGGTTCTGTGGAGAAATATATGGAGGTCACAAAGAAACTCATAGACGAGTACCACCTGGACGACTATCTCCGCCAGAGGATTGAGATCTTGGAGATGAGCATTTCTTCTGTTTTTGACCAGGACGGGGTAAAGCAGGTATCTCTTTCGGATTTTATCTAGGATTGATAAATGGATTGATAAATCGCGCCAGTTTTTCTATTGCCCGTCTTCTGTGCGATATCCTGGTTTTTAATTCAAAATCTTCAGCAAAAGTCTTTTTATAACCTTCCGGGATGAAGATAGGGTCGTATCCGAACCCTTCTGTCCCCCTGGACTCAAAGGCAATCTCGCCTTTTACCTCTCCTTTGAATATCATAGCATCAAAGTCCCTAAAACCTTTAAAACCTTTAAAACCCACAACAGACATGAATACAGCACTTCTGTCATCGACATCTTCCATCAGTTTGAGTATCCCGTCGTTCCCGATTGTATTTTCTATATAACTCGAGTAGACTCCTGGAAAGCCGTTTAGTGCCTTTATAAAGAGACCCGCATCCTCTATGAAGACACCACGACCAATATTTTCGATGGTTTTTAAGGCATCTTTTACAACCTCTTCAAGTGAGTCTGCCTGAATCTCTCTATATGTCTCTGGAATCTGTCCTAATTCTATCCCGTAGCGTTTAAATATCTCTTTTGCCTCATCGAATTTGTGAGGGTTTGATGTCTTGAAATATATCATGGTTCATTATTTGTGGGATGTTTTTTTATATCTTATGTTTTCGATTATGACACGCTGATACGCTCCTGTTTTTCAAGAGTATATGCAAAGTACATCAAATATTACAGCACTCGACCAGTGTGCCAGAAAGCTTGGGAGTACAGACCTCGTTTTAAGGGCAACATATCCAAACACGAGCCCGACAAAAAAGGAATACAAAACCTCAAGTCCGGGCTTCCCGAGATGAATGAAACCGTATGGTACTGCCTGGATAACGATTGCTGGAACCCTGCCAAAGGCGTTTTCCAGGCGAAAGAGCAGAAAACCCCTGAAAAAGAATTCAAGGACAAACATCAAGATAAACATCGCCACCCAGAGCAGAAGAAGATAATAGACGTTTTCCCTTGCAGGCTGCCATATGGGATAATAGCTCCTGAATTCCTCAAGACTCGACCCGTAAACCATTAAAGGAAATGCGAGCACGACCATAATGCCGGCATATCTTAGAGAGGTCTTCCAGTTCCTGGATGTAAGCCCGACTTCGGTTAGAGGGACTTTTTGCAGGCTGAGGGCCAGGACAGGAAACACGAAAAAGAATAGTGTGTCTTTTAAGACCCAGCCAGAAAGTCCATTTCCAGCAATATTGGAATTGACTATCAGCAAGATAAACCCGAACACAATCAGTTTCATTATATCCCTGTACCACTCGTTAATTTTTTAAAACTTAAAAGGTTAATTGTTATATTATGGTCTTAAAGCTTTACAATACTCTGACAGGGAAAAAAGAGGTCTTTACGCCGTCAAAAAAAGAGGTTTTGATGTACTCGTGCGGTCCGACTGTCCACGACTATGCGCACATCGGAAATTTTCGGACGTTTGTCTTTGTGGATGTCCTAAGGCGGTGGCTTGAGTACAGGGGATATGACGTGAAGCTTGTCATGAACATTACAGACATTGATGAGAAGACAATAGAGAGGGCCAGGCGGAAAAGGATGGAGTTAAAGGAAGTAACTAAAAAATATGCCGATGCATTTTTTGATGATTTAAGGGTCTTAAATATCAAATCAGCAAGATTTTATCCCCGCGCATCAGAGCATATCCGGGATATGGCAGGGATTGCAAGTCAGCTTTTGAAAAATGGGCGGGCATTTAAGGCCGATGACGGGACAGTATATTTTGATATAACAAAGGCAGCAGGCTACGGAACGCTTTCACGAAAAGAGGTAAATAAACATGTAAGAGCCAGGACGAAACGTGAGGACTATGACGTTCCAAAACACTTTGCATTATGGAAATCAAAAGATGATATGGACGGCGGCTTTTTCTTTGAAACCGAACTTGGTAGGGGGAGACCAAGCTGGCATCTGGAATGCTGCACCATGGCAATGAAATATCTAGGACCACAGCTTGACATACATACTGGCGGGCTTGACCTCATATTCCCTCATCACGAGAACAGTGCAGCGGTGAGTGAGGCGATCACAGGGCGGACATTTGTGAAATACTGGATACATGTCTCTCTTCTAAAGGTCAATGGAAAAAAGATGTCAAAAACACTTAGAAATTATTTTACATTAAGGGACATTTTAAAGAAAGGATATTCACCGATGGCGATAAGGTTGATACTCCTCTCGAATTACCGTGAAGAGCTGAATTTTACGTTTGAGAAGCTGGACGAATCAGAGAAGAAGATGCAGAAATTGAATAATTTTTTGAAATCATGCAGCAAAGAGAGGGGCATAAAAGCAGGGAGAGAGATTGAAGAAGAGTTTGAAAACGCCATGGATGACGACCTTGATATAAAAAAGGCATTAAATATCATTTTTAAAGTTATAGATGCAGGCAGGCCGACAAAGGAGGTGGGTGAGATTATCTTAAAATTTAACAAAGTTCTTGGAATCTTAGTGGAGGAATCAAAGTAATAATCCAGGTAAAAGACATCACAAAGATCTATGATAAGAAGATAAAAGCAGTTGATAAGATAAGCTTTGAGATAGACAGGGGCGAGGTATTCGGGCTGCTTGGTCCAAATGGTGCAGGGAAGACCACGCTGCTCATCATGCTCTCGACCCTCATAAAACCGACAGGTGGTACTGCTACAGTCAACGGGTACGACATAATAAAAGAGCCGTCGAAGGTGAGGGGGAGTATCGGGGTGGTGTTCCAGGACCCCAGTTCAGACGACATGCTGACAGGTTATGAGAACTTAAAACTCCATGCAATGATGTTCGGGGTACCTAGAGGCGAATGGGAGGAGAGGATAGAACACGCTTTAGGGCTTGTCGATTTGAAAGACCGCGCACACGATATGGTAAAGAGGTACTCCGGCGGGATGAGGAGGAGGCTCGAGCTTGCAAGAGGGCTTTTACACAGGCCGAAGGTGCTGTTTCTGGACGAGCCGACACTGGGCCTTGACCCAAATACCAGGGAGAGTATATGGGGATATATCGAGGACCTTGTCAGGAAAGAGGAGGTCACGGTCATTATTACGACACATTATATGGACGAGGCCGACCGCCTGTGCGACAGGATCGCGATTATCGATCTCGGGAGGATTGTCGTCATGGACACACCTCAAAGACTGAAGAGGGCGGTAGGAGGCGATATTGTCAGGCTGAAGACCAGAAAAGAGATAAAACTCGATTTCGACTACATAAAGAAGATTGAGAAGACCGACCATGAGGTATGTCTTACTGTTGAGAACGCCGGGGAACACCTCCAGGAGATATTGAGCCATATCGGTGCTGTCGAATCTGTCGAGGTGCGCTCCCCGACGCTTAATGACGTGTTTTTACATTATACCGGGAGGGAGTTCAGGGAAGGCTCATGGGACGAACCGGCGGAGGGGGGATACATACAGAGGATAATTCGGCAGAGGGCAAGAAGATGAGCGAACTGTCAGGTCTGCAGGCAATGTGGCTTAGGGAAATCAAGGTTTTTACAAGGGAGCGGTCGAGGATAGTATCATCCATATTCACACCGATTCTGTGGCTGTTTGTGTTTGGCGGCGGGCTAGGTTCGTCTATTGCTATAAAAGGGCTAAGCTACCAGACATTTATCTACCCTGGAATTGTGTGCATGTCCATCCTGTTCACATCGGTATTTTTTGGTGTGTATATTGTGTGGGACAGGAAGATAGATTTTCTAAAAGAGGTGCTGGTCGCCCCGCTGTCAAGGACAACGATATTCCTTGGAAAGGTCCTCGGCGGCACGACTGATTCGCTTGTCCAGACTACTATTGTGCTCATGCTCGGACCTGTGTTTGGAATCGGATATTCGATACATATCCTTGCAAAGGCATATCTCGTGATTCTGGTGCTGGCAATCGGCCTGGTCAGTGTTGGGCTGATTATCGGCTCATTTATGGAAAGCCCTGAGGGTTTTGGCATGATTGTGAGTTTTGTCGTATTCCCTCTTTTCTTTTTAAGTGGTGCACTTTTCCCGACAGACAACCTCCCAGGATGGCTTTCTCCTCTGGTGCTTATTGACCCGGTCAGTTATGGTGTCGATGCATTAAGGGGCACGCTTATCGGGGTATCGAGATTTTCTTACCTGTACAACATCTCTATTCTTCTGCTTTTTTCGATGTCGATGGTATTTATAGGTACCAGGGCATTTAGCAGGATGAAGATATAATGAAGATATAATAAATGATGAGGATACCAAGGATTAATGAGGATAATGAAATGAGGGTTAAAGGATGTATATCATAATACGACTTGAGCTTGAGAACAGGCCGGGTGTTCTTGGAACTGTGGCTTCGAAGATAGGGGAGTTTGGGGGTGATATCGGGGCGATTGATATCGTGCATACAAAGGGGAAGACAATAACCAGGGATATTACGGTAAATGTGAGGGATGAGAAAAAGACTCCAGAGATGCTGGAGGGTCTAAAGTCCTTAAGTGAGGTCAGGGTGATAAATGTGTCTGACAGGACATTTCTGATGCACCTTGGCGGGAAGATAGAGGTCAAGAACAGGGTCCCGATTAAGAACAGGGATGACCTGTCTATGGTCTATACTCCCGGGGTTGCCAGGGTGAGTATGGCAATTCGTGAGGATGAGGACGGGGCATATACTCTGACGATGAAGAAGAATACTATCGCGATTGTGACTGATGGCTCTGCGGTACTGGGGCTTGGGGATATCGGGCCAAAGGCTGCGCTTCCTGTGATGGAGGGGAAGGCGATGATTTTTAAGGAGTTTGCAGATGTCGATGCGTTTCCGATAGGTCTTGATACAAAGGATGTGGATGAGATTGTGAGTGTTGTAAGGCATATTTCTCCGAATTTTGGCGGGATCAATCTGGAGGATATCTCTGCACCCAGGTGTTTTGAGATTGAGGACAGGTTGAGGGAGGCACTGGATATCCCGGTATTTCACGATGACCAGCACGGTACTGCAATAGTGATATTTGCAGCTTTGATAAATGCATTGAAGGTCGTGGATAAGGCAATTGATGAGCTGAAGGTTGTGGTTTCTGGTGTGGGGGCGGCGGGTGTTGCGGTGACAAAGTTTCTGCGGCACGCAGGTGTAAGGGAGATAATTGGATGTGATAGGAGCGGGGCGATTTACAGGGGACGGGAGGAGAATATGAATCCGGTAAAGGAGGAATTTGCCAGGATAACAAATCCGGGGAATCTGAGGGGTACACTTGAGCAGGTGATAAGGGGTGCGGATGTGTTTATCGGGGTCTCGGCTCCAGGGGTTTTGTCAGTGAGTGCATTGAGGAGTATGGGCAGGGACCCTGTGGTGTTTGCTCTTGCAAACCCGAATCCTGAGATAATGCCTGAGGATGCTGAACCGTTTGTGAGGGTTATGGCTACAGGGAGGTCAGATTATCCAAACCAGATAAATAATGCCCTGTGCTTTCCGGGGCTTTTTAGAGGGCTTCTGGACTGCCGTGCGAGGAAGATAAATAGAAGGATGGAGATGGCGGCGGCCAGGGCGATTGCGGGAGTTGTGCCTGAGGATGAACTGAATGAGGATTATATTATTCCGACAATTTTTAATAAGGATGTGGCTGTGAGGGTGGCGGAGGCGGTTATGAAGGCTGCGAGGAGGACGGGGGCCGCGAGGAAATGAGACGAAAGTTTAGACATTCTGGCGCAGGAGAACGTTGCCTTAAGTAACCGCAGAGGATTTATTTTCTACACGTGTTGGGGAACTCTCCTCCGCTACTTCTTTTATAGCCTCCAGCATGAGGATTTTATCCAGTTCTTTCAACTTCTTAACGACCCTGTTTTCGGTATTGAGTTTATACATCTTGGACTTGCCAACCTTTCTCGTCCTTACCACAATAGATTTCTCTACCAGTTCTTTCCAGATAGTTTCAAGGGTATTCCAGGACACACTGGCATACTCACATATCTGCTTTTTATTGTAGTCAAATATATCGTTCTCTATCAGAAAGTCAAGTATCCTCACTACAGGGTAATCTCCAAAAAATTCTACAAATGTCGATTTACTTCTATCCATAACTATAATTGTTGAAACAAACCATTTAAATATAATTCAGCATGGAAGAGCCAGACGCAACCGTTTACAGGTATTTCAAGGTGAGCTATGACAAAGACAGCTATGTCAGGAGTGCCAGACTCAGGTTCTCAATAAACAAGACCTGGCTTAAAACAAACGACATCGACCCGTACAAAGTCTCCATGTACATAATCATCAGTATCTGTTGCCTTTTAGCCTCTGGTTCGACGAAAAGCCAACTGATTAGCCTAATCATCAGTATCTGTTGCCTTTTAGCCTCAACTTCTCATTTGGCGGAAAAAACGGTTCTGAAGAGGAAGAGAAACATCAACGCCTGAACAAGAACCTGCAAAAGCACCTGACGAAGAGAAAGGTGGGAGATGCGGGCCGACGGTGGTCGTTTTGCTGGCGATGCCGGTGCTGGTGTTTGCAAAGGGCATGAGGAGAACTCACTGACAAAACGCCCTTTAAAGACAGCGATACAATCAGGACGATAGAGAAAACAGATGGACACCATGCAGAAAAGAGGGCAAAAGCCCTCCTGCCATTTTTTATTGGTCTGTTAAAAGCAAAAATGCACCACTTAAAACTACCAAAGACATTTAAACCTGTTTAACACACCATCACCCATGAAGAAAATCTACCTCGACACAAACATCTGGTGCCGGCCGTTTGACACACCGTCTGAACGAATCGAACGAGAAGCCAGAGCTTTTTTTGAAATACTTGAAGGGGCATATTACGAGAAGAGGTTTGAAATTATAGGGTCGTTGATTCTCGACGATGAGATCGAACAGATAGAAGAGTTAGACAAAAGAGACGCTGTTAAGGCCCTGGTCGAACGATTTATTTCCATTAAAATCACCCATTTTTCAAAATCGTTACAAGATGAATTGAAAAATCTGAACTTAAAAGATAAGGACGCTTTCCATCTTGCTTTTGCCATAGGAAACGCAGGATATTTTATATCTGCTGATGATAAAATATTGAGTAAGAGTAAAGAAATAGAGAAGCGATATGGGATTAAGGTGATGAATCCCATAAAATTTATGTTAGAGGAATGAAAATGGCTGTACAAACCGAAGATATCAAGGTTCTGGAAAAGGTCGTAAATCTGGCGAGAAATGAATTGAATCCTGTAGAATATGCCAGATTTTTAGCCATGATTACCCCCAAATCCGGGGACTCTGTAAAACAACTTCGTGAATTGAGGGACAAAGAAAAGTATGTTGACATTATAAACCGGCTGAAGAAGAGAGGGGTCATGGTTACTCCGTGATGCAATCCCTGAATTTCCGACCGTGGCGATACCTGCGATGCGGTCAAGAAGAAGGGAATAGAAAGCACTGACATAGAAAAGAGGGCAAACGCCATCCAGCACTTTTTATTTTTTAAAAGGTGAACATTGAAAACAGGGGAGATCAAAGAGAAAGGGGGCTTCCTGTGAGAAATAATTATATAAACGTTAAATAAGCATCTTCTTAACGGTAGAAACAAATGGATGACACCGAGTCACTGAAAAATAAAATCCGCTCTCTTGAAACTGAATTGAGATCGATGACAGTTTATGCAGGGGCGGCCAAATGGAAAAAGGACCCGGCCGCGTGGGAGAAGTTAAACAAGCTCGGAAACGAGATAAGCAAATCATGGAAGATTGACAAACCCAGCTTTAAAATCATTTCCGAGTCCAGGCGGTAAGGTATCATGTATTATTGCATCGATGCCAGCGTACTTACTAACTCTTACATAAAAAACGAAGTGCATCACGAATATAGTAAAGAGTTTCTCAACAAAATACACGAAGAAGGACATACCGTTTTTTTACCTGAATCGGCATTCCCTGAAATAGCATCGGCAATATCCAGAGGGACAGATGATCCTTCAAAAGCAGTTGAATTTATTCAATTCGAAATTGATTACTCTTGACAAAGACCAAAAATCAAAATGCTCCAGGATTGTTGCAGCACTTACTCCGAAAGAGGAACTGGATGAGATGTGAAACCCAACACAAATCCCTGAATTCCCTACCACTGCGATACCTGCAATACTGGCACTCGGCGGATACCTGCTGATAAGGACGAGAAGGAGAGAATAAAATTCTCTTTCCTTTTTCTTTTTTATCGGACAGGCACTAAAATCTGGTGTCTATCCACAAAATTTATCTTAATTGTGAATAGTAAATGT
>WAQR01000140.1 GCA_015520145.1 Candidatus Hydrothermarchaeota archaeon | reverse complement strand
CCTCTATACTCACCATACTTTTGTGCCTGGGTTCCGGCAGCCTGATCTCTTTGTTCATCTTGATACCTCGTGATTCCTGTTACCGGTTACTGTTATGTTATCAATGATTTTTATATATTTCTTTTATATATTTCCTTTTCATGCAGGCGTCTATTGGACTTCAACTCCTCTCCCGTGACACCATCTCCCGTGACACTCTCTATTATTTCATGTGTTCCTGATTTTTATATCTGATTAATGTGAGAACGAATGAGAAAATATTTTTGTCCCAAAGCCGTGTAGAGTGTAGAGTGTAGAGGGAAACATTTAAATGTAAGAATAGAAAATCAATATCAAAGATGCACCCGAAAGGGGAAGCTCATTAATTATAATACCAATGATTTTCCAGCGCTGGAAAAATGTTCTTCGAACGCGTGAGACTGAAAAGTAAACGACACGAAATACTACCTTTCCTAAGGATTTTTTAGGTCAGGCAAAAAAAGCACCAGAAAAGTTCTTATCAGACTAACTGCGCTTGAGAAGGACTAAAAAGGAGGTAAATAATAAATGGCTAAAAAGATGTATGTCAAGTTTGATGTTCCAAAGGATCTTTCAGAAAAGGCTTATGAAGCTGTAGAAGCTGCCAGGAGCACCGGCAAGGTCTGCAAAGGCACAAATGAAGTAACCAAACATGTCGAACGTGGGCAGGGTGTACTTGTACTGATTGCAGAAGACGTTGAACCAGAAGAAGTCGTTGCCCACCTTCCCATACTCTGTGAAGAAAAAAAGATCCCCTATATCTACGTACCAGACAAACTCGAACTTGGAAAGGCAAGTGGTATAGAGGTAACAACAGCCGCGTCCTGTATCATAAAACCCGGTAAAGCAAAAGAGATGATTGAAGAAATAGTCGATAACCTCGAATCATTAAAGAAACAGTAGGTGAACTAAAAAATGGCAAAAGAAGAAGAGACCAGAGGTTACCCCGCGGAGGTCGTGGAGGTCATAGGCAGGACAGGTACGACCGGAGAGATACTGCAGGTGAAATGCAGGATACATGAAGGCAGGGATAAAGGGCGGATAATCAGGAGAAACGTCAAAGGGCCTGTAAGGGTTGGAGATATCCTAATCCTCATGGAGACAGATAGAGAAGCAAAAGAACTGAAGGTGCCATAAAAATGGAACAGTATAAATGCTCGTTTTGTGGAGACACTATCGAAATCGGGACAGGCAAGATGTTTGTAAAAAAAGACGGTATGATAATGTACTTTTGTAAAAGCAAATGCGAGAAAAACAGCCTGGGTCTTAAAAGGGCGCCCAGAAAGCTCAAGTGGACAGCGAAGGGATCGAAAGCAAACGCAAGACCAAAAGGACAGAGCAGTAAAAAAACAGTCTCAAAAAAAGAAAATAAAAGAGAAAAGAAATAGGATGTGGAAGGAAGGGAGATTAACGTGGAAAAGAGTTTGCTGATGGTAAAACCCGACGGGGTATCCCGCGGACTTATCGGAGAGATCATCTCCAGGGTAGAGAAGAAAGGGTTTAAGATTGCTGCCATGAAGATGACCAGGATCAATAAAGAGCTGGCAAAAAGGCATTACAGAGAACATAACGGAAAGCCGTTCTTTGAAGGTCTGGTCGAATACATCACATCCGGGCCGGTTGTCATGATGGTTGTCGAAGGCAGGGATACCGTAAGGGTTCTAAGGTCAATGATAGGGACAACAGACCCAAAAGATGCGCCCCTCGGGACGATTCGTGGCGATTTTGGCCTGGATGTAGGGAGGAACATCGTCCATGCCTCAGATTCAAAGGACTCTGCCGCAAGGGAGATCTCACTGTTCTTCAATCATGATGAAATCCTGGACTACGAAAAAGCAGATAATAAATGGGTCTACGAATCTTAGACATCCAGACTCTCATTCCACAGTAACAGACTTTGCCAGTGCCCTTGGTTTATCAACATTTCTTCCAAGACTGACCGCAGTATAATATGCCAGCAACTGGTAGGCAGGTGCAAACACTATTGGAGATATAATCTCGCTGCATCCTGGTACAAGGATATTGGCATCGCACTGTGGAACAGGTTCGCCTGACGTTATCCCTATAACAACCCCTCCCCGCGCCTTTACCTCCTGTATATTGCTCATCATCTTCTGCCTGTTCTCACCTGCTGCAGGGATGACCGCTACAGTATGCATATCGCTATCGATTAGAGATATTGTCCCGTGTTTTAAAAGCCCGCCGCTCATGCCCTCGGCATGGTTGTATGTGATCTCCTTGAATTTCAGCGCACCTTCAAGGGCGCTTGGCAGGTTTATACCCTTGCCGATATAGATATAATTTTTCACACAAAAATGTTCTTTTGCAACATCTTTTATTTTGTCCTGCGATTTGAAGACCTCTTTTATATATTCGCTGCATTTTGAAAGCTCTGCTTCAATCTTAGACACGTCCCTGCCCTGCATCCTGGCAAGTTCCAGTGCAGTACGTAAGAGGATTACAAGCTGGCTTGTGAATGTCTTTGTTGCACAGACAGATATCTCAATCCCGGAACTCTGGAGTATGAAATGGTCTGCCATCCTCGTTGCGGTTGACCCGATGACATTTACAATGGTCGCGGTCTTTGCCCCTCTATGTTTTGCGAACCGCATTGCAGCCAGCGTGTCGTAGGTCTCTCCTGACTGCGTAATACTGATTACAAGCGTATCCCTGTCAACCACCCCTTTATTTACCAGTTCAGAGGAATCGACTGCATATACGACCTTACCGCATAAATTAGAAAACCAGTATTCAGATACGATCGCTGCATGAAGGCTCGTGCCCGCTGCTATCATATAGACTGTCTTTGCCTCATCAATCATCCCTGCAAGCTTTTGGATGTCTTCGGGATAGACATTTAGGGCGTTTGCAATTGTCTGAGGCTGTTCATGTATCTCTTTTAGCATGAAGTGTTCATATCCCTCTTTTTTTGCTGCTTCGTCTGACCAGTCGATTTCAAGGATTTCCTTGTCTAACTCTCTTCCAGACTGGATATCTTTTATCCTGTAACCACTTTTTGTTACTACCGCATATTCGCCGTCGTCAAGTGGGACTGCCTTTGTCGTATGTTTTAGAAATGAGGCAATATCCGAACCCACGTACATCTCGTTTTCACCGATGCCCAAGAGGAGCGGGCTTTCGTTTCTGGCACAGATAAGCATGTCAGGGTCGTCTGCTGAGATTATAATTGTGGCATAGGTGCCTTTTATTTCCTTCAGGGCCGCGATTGTAGCATATTCTATATTCCTGCCGCACCCATCGTACTTCTCTTCGATGAGGTGGACAATACATTCGGTATCGGTCTGGGATTTGAATCTGTGCCCTTTTTTTTCAAGCATGGCTTTTAATTCCAGGTAGTTCGAGATGATGCCGTTGTGAACCAGTGCAATTTTCCCGTTGCAGGAGGTATGCGGATGGGCGTTCTCTTTTGTGACACCCCCATGTGTCGCCCACCTGGTATGGCCTATACCGATGTTTCCAGGGAGGCCGTCAAGGTTCACCTCTTCATGTATACTGTCTATCATGCCCACCTCTTTTTTTAACAGTATACTGCTGCTACTCCTGCTGCTGCCGCTGTATGTCGCAATACCGCAGGAATCGTACCCCCTGTATTCAAGCCGCTTCAGATTCTGGTGGACGATTGGTGCAGCCTTTTTATCTCCGATATAGCCTACAATCCCGCACATGATAATCAATCCAGTAATAATCAAGCTAAATGTTTTTGTGTCTGCTCAACTTTTTATAGTTTTCCTGTAAAGAAATAAAAGAGGATTTACTTTTTCCTCATTTAATCCATATCCTCTCCCCGGTTATCATATAATGTATCCGTGCCCCGGTTTTTGCAACAATGTCCCCGATTCTCTCAAGATACCTTGCAACAAACAGGAGATGCGTGGCATCATCTATTGTACGTGGGTCTTTTATCATGAACGTCAAAAGTTCCCTGTAGACCTGGTCGTACAGTGCATCAATAAGGTCATCTTTTTCATTCAATACCCCTATCTCATCCACCTTCCACTTCTCTATTGCCATTGTATTTATATCAATCATCTCTATTATTGTCTGTGCCATCCGTGGAATATCCACAAGCGGTTTTAAAAGCGGTTTTTTGGCAGTTTTTAGGGTTATTTCTGCAATTTTCACTGTAAGGTCGCAGACCCTCTCATAATTATCTGATACCTTCATCATTGTTGAAATGAACCGCAGGTCCCTTGCAACCGGCTGCTGGAGTGCAGTAAGCTTCATCCCCCTGTCGTCTATACCGAGATTTAAAATATCGCTCTCATCTTCTCTGGCAAATATAGATTCTGCCATCTCCACATCCTGGTTTTTGAGTGAGAGCACCGATGTTTCAACACCGTTTTTTGCATGTTCCGCCATCTTTCTGACGTCTTTTCTCAGTTCCTCCATCTCTTTCTGGAAACGATTCCTGACCATCTTATCCAAACCTCCCTGTGATATAGTCCTCTGTGCGTTTATCAGCAGGGGACTCAAAGAGTTCCCTGGTTGCCTCATACTCGATAAGCTCTCCCAGGAAGAAGAATGCAGTATAATCACTCACCCTTGCCGCCTGCTGCATGTTGTGTGTTACAATAATAACTGTGTAATCCTTTTTAAGTTCTGCTATAAGATCTTCTATCTTGGCTGTTGCTATCGGGTCAAGTGCAGAACACGGCTCGTCCATCAGGATGACCTCCGGCTCTACTGCGAGTGCCCTGGCTATGCAGAGCCGCTGCTGCTGACCGCCTGAGAGACTCGCCCCTGATTTGTTTAACTCGCCTTTCACTTCATCCCAGAGAGCAGACATCTCAAGACTCTTCTTTACGACCCTATCAAGTCTCGCCCTGTCCCTCACCCCCATCAACCTGAGACCCGCTGCAACATTGTCGTACACAGACATCGTTGGGAAGGGGTTGGGTTTCTGGAATACCATGCCGACCCGGCGTCGAATGTCCACAGGGTCAACATCTGCGCTGTAGATATCCTCTCCATCCAGCAGCACCCTCCCAGTAACCCTTGCCTTCGGCACAACTTCGTGCATACGGTTCAAACAGCGCACAAAGGTGGACTTGCCGCAACCAGACGGGCCTATTATTGCGGTAATTCGTTTCTCTGCGATATCCATACTGATATCCTTTAAGACCTGGTTGGTGTTAAACCAGGCATTTAATCCCTCAACCGATATCTTAACTGATGTCTCCTTCGCCTCCTGCATCTCACATACCTCCTGAATATTTCCGCCCTGCTGCAAATCTAACTCCAATGCTCAAGACCAGGATTGCAGAGACCAGGACAAGGGCACCACCCCATGCCTGGGTATGCCAGTCTTCGAAAGGAGATAGCGCATAGGTGTATATCATAACTGGAAGGGTTGCCACAGGATTCATCACCCCGTCAAAGTAGAACCTGTTGCTGAAAGCTGTGAAGAGGAGGGGTGCGGTCTCGCCTGAGACGCGTGCTATTGTAAGTAGGGCGCCGGTAATTATTCCAAACTGGGCGGTGCTCAGGACAATCCTGAGGGAGGTCTTCCATGGCGGTATGCCCAGTGCAAGTGATGCCTCTCTTATCTCATCTGGTACAAGTCTCATCGATTCCTCAGTGGTTCTCACTATAACAGGTATCATCATCGTAGCCAGAGCCACACCTCCAGCGAGGGCGGAAAAGCCTCCAAAACGCATGACAATCAATATGTAGGCAAAGATGCCTGTTATTATTGACGGCACACCTGTCAGGACATCTGCTGTAAAGCTCACCATCCTGCCAAACCTGTTGTTCCCGTACTCTGCCAGATAGACCCCTGAGAGAATACCGATGGGCAGACCTATCAAAGATGCTATCCCCACCACAATAAAACTCCCCTGGATAGCATTCCCAAATCCCCCTCCCTCCTCGCCTACCGGCCCTGGGAGCTGGGTTAGAAAAGCCAAATTGATGGCAGGTAATCCCTCCATAACCACAGTATATAAAATACTGATAAGTGGTGCAAGGGCAATGACCACGCTGAATGCAGCGAGGAAGTCCAGGACTTTATTTAAAATTTTCCTTTTCAACTGTACGCTGTTCAACTTCTCACCTCGAGCCTCTCACTTTGAATCTCTCACCTCGAAATATCGCCATACCAAAAGCCTCGATGATGCATTTACAAGTATGGAAATTATAAACAGGATAAGACCTATCTCTATCAGAGCGGAGAGGTACAGGTCTCCAGTTGCCTCTGTGAACTCGTTGGCAATCACCGCTGCCATACTGTATCCTGGAGCGAGGAGAGATGCAGCGAGCTGGGGCGTGTTTCCTATGACCATGGTAACAGCCATGGTCTCGCCAATCGCACGTCCAAGCCCGATTATCACAGCGCCAAAAATGGCTGCCCGTGAGTATGGCAGCACGGTCATTACTATCATTTCCCAGCGAGTAGCCCCAAGTGCCAGTGCGCCTTCTTTCTGGAGGACTGGAACAGCCAAAAGCGCCTCTCTTGTGATAGAAGATACTATCGGGATAATCATGAACGCGAGAATAAACCCTGCTGTAAGAAAGGAGAGACCGAAAGCCGGGCCACTGAAAAACGGGAGAAACCCCAGGTATTTCGCCAGGGGGGTGGCTATATAATCGCGCATAAACGGGGCAAAGACAAAGATGCCCCACAGACCTATGATAACACTGGGTATCGCTGCCATGAGCTCTATAACAGGCGATATCAATGTCCGGACATTGGAGGACGCTACCTCAGCGAGATATATGGCAATCCCCAAACTCAAAGGCACGCCGATGAGCATCGCCAGGAAAGATGAGAGCAGTGTGCCATAGATGAATGCCAGAGCCCCGAATTTCTCAAAGACAGGGTCCCAGGTTGTTTCAAATAAGAAACCAACTCCAAAAGTTTTAATAGAAGGCATTGCCCCGAGGACGAGTTCCCCTAAAAGCAGGACTGCAAGGAGGATAACGCCTGTAAATGCCACAGCGCCGACAGCAAACTCGAACATTGTGTCAGGGCTAAATCTCTTCCTCATACTAACTACCTGCCTGGCTACTACCCTGTGAGGGGCTTGCCATTGTAATTTATCAGTTTTATCGTATCTTCGTTGAGTTTCACCACCTCATCAGGCAACGGCACATAAAGGAGGGCTGTGGAATATTCCTGCCCGTCATGGATAACCCAGTTAAGAAAATCCACCAGGGCCTTTGCCCTGACCTCCGTCATCCCCGGGATAACCGAGAGGTCCTTGTACACCAGCAGGTACGTAAAGCTGCTGATGGGATAGGAGTCATTTCCCGGGGCGTTGACTATGCTGACATCTGACCAGCTCTCATCACCCCTGGGCATCGCTGGTGCAGCCCCCGCCGCTGCCGCGGATATGGTTTCAATGGTCGGTTCTACAAAATTCCCTTCCCTGTTTTTAACGTACGCGTAGGTCATCTTTGCCGTCGTGGCATAGGCCAGTTCAACATATCCTATGGAGTAGGGGTTCTGCCGTATCAGCCCGGCGACACCTTCGTTGCCTTTACCGCCCAGTCCGACAGGCCAGTTCATGCTCTTACCCTTCCCGACCCAGGTACTCCATTCACTGCTGACACTGGATAGATAGTCTGTGAAGACATAGGTCGTCCCGCTGCCGTCACTCCTGTGTACAACGATTATATCCCTATCAGGCAGGGCAACCCCTGGATTTAATTCTGCGATTCTCGGGTCGTCCCATCTCCTTATCTTGCCGAGGAATATATCTGCGATAACCTCGCCGCTGAGTCTCAACCCACTACCAACACCCGGCAGATTGTAGGCAATCACAACCGCGCCTATGGTCTCCGGTATATGCAGGACCCCGGGCATTTTGGCAAACTCACTCTCTTTTAGCGGTGCATCGGTCGCACCCCAGCTCACAGTCTTTGCCATCGTCTGCTTTATCCCGCCGCCGCTACCAATGCTCTGATAGTTTATCTGCACCCGGGGGTTTATTTTATTGTACTCGTAACTCCACCTGGAGATGAGTGGGTACGGGAACGTTGCCCCCGCGCCGTTGAGGGTTATGATCTGTGCCTGTACCTGTTCCCTGGTCGTTCCAGAGGACCCCTGTCCGGTCCGTTCCTCATTTCTGCCTGTACAACCCGCAAAAAGTGCAAGTATGACAAGTATTACTGCAATCCCATATTTCCAGTTCATTTTTTATCACTTCCATTCTCTTTTCTTTCTCTTTTACAGTTAAGTCAATGCACCGGAATATTTATATACTTTTTCCAAATATTATATAGTGTATATATAACTTATATAAAATAAGGAGGTTTCATATGGAAACCAGGAAGATATATATGACAGGCGGCTCGACCTATGTCGTATCCCTGCCAAAGAGATGGGTAAAGAACTCCGGATTAAAGAAGGGTGACAGCGTGGTTGTAACAGCTCAAGAAGGGTCAATTATAATCGAACCTGGTGAAGTCGAGCGGCGTGCAAGTGAAATAGAGATAAGGATGTCTGATGTGCCATCACTGGATGCCTTGAAAAGGCTTATAATCGCCTACTATCTGGTCGGTTATGACACTATAAAGATACTGCTTGACAAAAAGAAGGGTGGTCTTGACTACAAAGAAGGCATCAGGAAGAGCCTGAGGTTCCTTGTAGGAGTTGAGATTGTCGAGGACATCGGAGATTCCATCACCATGGAGATACTGCTAGACCACCAGAGGATGCCAACACCCCGGGTACTCAAAAGGGTCTATCTGATAAACAAGTCCATGCTCATGGATATGATAACCGCATTTGAAAACCTGGACAGGAGGCTTGCAGAAGATGTCGTACTTAGGGAGCGGGAGATCGACAGGCTGTACTTCCTCGTCGTCCGCCAGCTCAAAAGTGCTGTTAGATTCCAGCGGATTTCAGAGAATCTGGGTATAACCTATCAAAGGGATTCGCTTGGATATCGGATAGCAATTAAGAGTTTTGAAAGGATTGCAGACCACCTGGAGAACATTGCAGAGAGTTTTATCACGCTGATGGTTGCAGAAAAAGAGGTTGATACAACAAAGTTTCTGGAACTCGCCCCTGTCGTAAAGGAGATGTATGAAAATGCTGCACTTGCCTTCTTCAGGCAGGACGCGGTACTTGTGGACGAGGTCTTCAAGAAGGCAAAGGAAATCGACAGGATCCACCTACGTGTCTCAAACGAGCTGTTCGACAATAAAGAGGTGAATGTCCAGTCCTCCATACTGCAGAAAACAATCCTTGACAGCCTGAGCAGGATAGCTGGGTACAGCACAGATATTGCAGAGATTGCGATAAATATGTCTGTGAAGGTTCCGTAAAAAGCTCATAACCTCATGGAGGACATCTCACTAAATGACAGTCAAAAAATATTTCGACAGAAAATCAGGATATTACAGGTGGATATTTTCCATTCCCATTATCAGGTATTTTGAGATGAAGGAACTGGAGACGATAGGACCTGCACCGGATGTAAAAAATCGTAAGGTAATAGATGTTGGATGCGGTTATGGGAGATACACAAAATTGTGGTCGAAAAGAGGTGCCGCACTGGTAATCGGGGTCGATATATCTTCCAGGATGATTAAAAAATCAGGTGAAAAATACAATTTTATCCAGGCAGACGCACTGCATTTACCGATTAAAGACAGGAGCTTTGATGTCTGTACCTGTATCGGGATGCTGAACTATTATAGTGACCCGGGTGAGTTCATAAAAGAGGCAAAGAGGATTAGCAAAGAGCTGGTATTGACATTTCCAAAGAGGTCTGTAATCGGCAGGGTCTATTCATATATCAGCGGGATAAAGATCTACCTTAAGACAGAAGAGGAATTAAAACACATCCTAAATCCCCTGTCAGTGGAGTATAAAATAAAAAGCTGTGCAGGTCTGACATGGGTGGTACATGGACGGTTACCTGATACCAGCCCCCCTGACTAATGCCTTATTTAGCCTTAATTTAGACTAGTTCCTTAGTTCATATGACTTTGATTTTATATAATCCCTGTAGCACAGGTAATCCACATCCTCACTCAAAATGGACTCAAGGGCAGAACGGGCATATCCCCCGCACCTGATTGTGAACAGCCTTTTCGGGTATGGGAGTTTGAGTTTAACAAATTCCCAGGGATGCATGTAGAAGGTTGCCGGGTCTCTTCTGGTATCTATGACCCTCCTACCGAGCATCCTGACCCTCGACATCCCCTGAGAAAGGCGGATATAGCCTGTTACAGGGACTTCGAGTATGCCGTTATGCTCTGATATCTTCCCATTTTTTATTGAGGAGCTGTATATGTATCCCAGATCTTTTAGGACAGGATAGATATCCTTTCGCATCTTAAAATACGGCGCCCTGAAACCCGAGATGCTGTCAAATTCTGAAAGTTTTTTTGTTGCCCTATCCAGGCATTCGCTTATATTACTATGTTTTTTGAAATTCTCGTGGTCGAGCCCATGGCAACCGATTTCAAAACCCTGTGAGAGGACTGACTCCAGAGCCTCAGGGAATCTTCTTGCAACATCTGACGTGAAAAAGAAGGTTGCATTTACGTCAAATCTGCAAAAGATATCTATCAGATATGGAAGGCCTTTCTCAATCCCGAGATATGTGTTCCCATATGGAGGTATGTCCCTTTCTACATCTACAGACAATAGAAGCGATGGCAGAGTAAATCACCTCTGTTCAGATATATTGCGGTAGTATTGTTGGGACTTGGGGTATATTAAGTTTACCACAAAGGTCACCACACGATTTTGCGCAATCTTCTTCAAAGCTCAGACCACATTGCCAATCTTCCCGCACGCCTTTTCCATCTCGATGAGTATCAACCCAAGCCCTGCCTCGGGGCGGGTCATAATCACCAGGAGCGCCTTTTCACCTGCACCTGAAGCAATGATCTTTGCCTGTTTGGATTCTACAATGACTCTGTTAACCACACCTCTCTTCAATTCGTTTATTGCGGTCTCTGCTGCACCAAG
>WAQR01000139.1 GCA_015520145.1 Candidatus Hydrothermarchaeota archaeon | reverse complement strand
GGCGTGTGGGTTGCCTATCGTGACTAATAGGATGAGAAATATCATATATTATACTGAGGATCAGGGCTGTTTATATTACAGCAGCAGAGATATAAACGGATTGGCTAACCAGATTATAAGGCTTGCAGAATCAAAGGGTCTGCGTGAAAAACTTGGAAAAGAGGCACGGAAGAGGGCAGAGGCCCTGTCCTGGGAGAATATCGCAGAGAAGATATTGGAAATTTATCGGTAAGGTATACGCCCGTCCAATTAACCCTTTTATTTAAAAATCTTTTGTATAGTCTGCAAAAGAAGGACTGTCCAATTGAAATGGGGTTTTGGAGGAGTTAATTGGATGACCTCATATCGATGAGTACCTGCCAGCATAAATTTTAAATATATGCTACAACGCACAGATATAAGGTTTTGATTATGCACGATAGAGAGAAAGAGTTCTTTGAAACCAGGATTGAGGAGCTGGAAAATTTAAACGAGAACCTAACAAAAGCCCTCAAAAGGAAAGAGACGCAGATAAAAAGACTCCAGAAAAAGGTCAAGGCACTGACCAAATTAAACGACGAACTCTCCATATCTAAGGACAAATACAAGGAGGCTGTATTGTCTCTAAAAGAGAAAGATAAGTTAATAGATGGATATAGTAAGGAGACAGAGAGGCTTAAAAAGGAACTTAATGAAAAATCCGAGGAATTAATCAGATACACAACAGAGAATGTGAACCTCAAAACCAGGGCAGAATCTATCAAAGAGGACCTGGATGAAAGAAAAGAGATGCTGGCTCGTGCCGAGTCTGAGGTTAGAAAATTAATTGAGAAGATAAATACCCTGGAAGTCGAAAGAAACACTTACATGAGATATGCCGATGAGAAAGGGAGGGATATAACCGAAAAGAATGGGAAAATAGAGAAATACGAAGCAGAGATTGCTGATTTAAAGGACAGAATCAGTAAACTCGAATTCGAACGGAACGACCTTGTCAGAAAAGTGGAGAAGTATGAAAAATTACTTTAATTTAAGCCTCCAACTCGGCTAAAAGCCAAGTTAAGTCCCATAGATTAGAACTCTTGCCTTTAAGCCTCCTTCAATTGCTCGATTATTTCAAATGCATTCTTTCCCTTTGAGGTTAAAAAATATTTTTTTTCTTCGTCCTGATTTACAAGCTTTGACTGTTTAAGAACCCTTAGATGAAAACTCAGTTTTGTCGGGTCATCAATCTTCAATGTATTGAGGATATTTGTAAAACTGGAAGGGCCTAAACTTAAAATATTCAGTATTCTTCTCCGTGTCAGGTAGGAGAGTGACTTTATTATCTTGTCAAGATCTTCTGGTGAAAATTTCTCATGGCGTGATTCGAGTATCCTCCCCTTTGACCTCATAAATTTCTTTTCTTTGATAACGTCTCTTATACAGTTTCTCAGTTTATCCGGGTTAAACGGTTTGGTTATATAATCCGATGCCCCCTGCCGCATGGCCTCAACAGCATTTTGAATCGAACCAAATCCTGTAATCATAACAACGCTGGTTTCAGGGGACTTCATCTTCACCTTCTTTAAAATCTCCATGCCGTTGATTCCAGGCATTTTTAAATCTGTAACCACGATGTCAAAATTCTTACGATAAATCTCCTCTATAGCCTCGTTGCCATTCCCAGCAGTTTCTACAGAATATCCTTCTTTTATCAAAATCCTTGAAAGTCCCTGAAGCATTCTAGGTTCGTCATCTACTACTAGGATATTTGTCATACTTTCCCTCTTCAATAGGTTATACCTACTTCAACCTGTTCGTCTAATAGACGAGATGGGAACGATTTATTTGAATCTTCGTCTTTTAATTTTAATTGTTTATCAGCATATTTATAGATTTCTGAACCGTGTATCTCTTCGAGTTTAAAAAAAACTACCGAATCTCCGATCCGACCATCATGTGTTTTGAAATCGAATTTTATTCCCAAAAGCCCAAGACTTGTATCTATTTCCTCTCTGGTCAGTGGTTTCATCGACAGTACCTTGGCATCGATATTGAATTTGTCCCTAAGCCAGCGAACACATTTTATTTCGATTTTTTTCTCGTCATATATCGGCGTTTCCATTTTCATTTCTCCTAAAAAGAGGGGGGAGTGGAATTTACAGAGATATGGGTGGAATTCCCTCCCCCAATATCCCTCAGAGTGCGTGGCGTGTGAATAATATGTAAATAGTATCTTGCAATATATAAATTTTTTTTTGAATAATTTTTAGATAGAATTTTAGATATGAAGGAAATCATTGAAAAATTATTCAATTGGGAATGTTATTTTGAAAGTAGTTCCGACACCAACCTTGCTATCCACAGTTATTTCTCCTTTATGTTCTTTCACAATCCCGTGTGTAACAGAGAGTCCAAGCCCCGTCCCCTCGCCTACGGGCTTTGTTGTAAAAAATGGATCAAAGATCTTACTTAGATGTTTTTCCGGGATGCCGATACCAGTATCTTTTACCCAGACATACACGCGATTATTCTCTTTCCTTGTAATAAGTGTCAGTTTCCCTCCATCAGGCATTGCCTGGAAGGCATTAACTATAAGATTCAAAAACACCTGCTGGAGTTTCCCGATATCTCCTCTTATCTCCGGTAAATTTTTTGCCAGCTTTTTTTCAACAGTTATGCCATTTACTGATAGCTGATGGTCTACTACTCTAAGTGTCTTATTTATCGTCTCGTTGACATCCACACGCAAAAATGCGGGTCTATACTGGTGGGAGAAATCAAGCAGGTCAGATACGATTTTTGATGCCGCCTCTATCTGCTCTAATATGACTTCGATATCCTCAACCCTGGGTTTCCCTTCCAGGATATCCTCTCTTAGCAGCAGGGCATAAAGAGAGATATTGCCAAGGGGATTGTTTATCTCATGTGCGACACCAGATGCAAGTTGTCCAATGGACGCAAGTTTATCTGACTGAAGAAGCTGCTGTTCCAGCCTCCTCTCTTTTGTGATATCCCTGCCAACACCGACTGTACCTATCGGATTTCCAGAAGAGTTCCTCATCAAAGAAAGTGAGAGGCTTATGTCGATATGCCTCCCTTTCTTATCAACCATCTTTACAGTTTTATTTTTAATCTCCTCCCCTTTTAAGAGGATCTTTGGCCACGCACCCTGATCCCTCAATTTTTTAGGATACAGATCAAGAATCGACCTGCCTATCATCTCTCTTGCAGTATACCCCAGTGTTTTCTCAGCACCTTTGCTAAATGATGTTATATTCCCTTTCAAATCAGTGGTTATAATAGAGTCGAGAGAGCTTTCTATGATGCTGTTTAAGAAGTCCTTTGTCCTTTTGATCTCCTCAACCATCGCCTCAAGTCTTTTGTAATATTCCCTTCGTTCCTTTTTCAGGTTCGCTTTTTCAAGTTTATCTTTTATGACGAGTGTTAGATAGTTAAGGTCGAGAGGCTTTGTTATATAATCGTCAGCTCCAAGATGTATTGCCTGGGATGCCAGTTTTTCAGACCCGTATGCAGTTATAATTATTATCGGTATATCTGCATCCCGTTTCCTAATCGAATCGAGTACCTGGATACCGTCCATTTTTGGCATCATGATATCCAGGAGGATTATGTCTGGCCTCTTTTTCAGTAGTTTGAGACACTCTGCTCCACTGCCTGCCTCGATAACTTTGTGTCCTTCTGTTTCCATTTTTCGTTTGATAAGGTATCTCACATTTACTTCGTCATCCACTACCATAATCTTTGCCATTTTCTCAGTATCCTTATTATATCTCCATTCCTTATTATACATATCGGTGCGTATAGATATTAAATCTTAATTCTAAAATCTTAACTCCGCTATAATGGAAGTATGTTGATATCTATTTCTCTTCAAGCAGGGCTTTAAATTTCTTATCCTGCATGGCCTTTGCGGTTCCTCTGTTCATAACCTCGAGTATGACGTACTCCATAAAGTGCTTTTCACTACAGTACGGACAGGGCTTGAGAGATTTTGCAGTATCCTTTATGGCATCTTTGTGATTTTTCACTATCTTTCTCAGGATCTCGAGTATTCCATCACCGGCCTCGTCAATCGCTATTTTAAGCTTCTCGTCAAAGTCCTCCGGGGCCTTATGTCCAATGAGGCGGACGCTGGAAGCGTAATACTTCAGCATGCCGCCCCGGGAGTCCACAAGCCTGGTCAGTTCGACCAGCCCTGCCTTTTTGAGGATGTCCAGGTGGTGCCTTACGGTTGTCGGTGCGATATCAATCCCTTTCCTGCCAAGCTTTGCCCTGATATCTGCAATAGACCCTTCTTTTTCAGAGAGGATATGGAGTATCGCTGACCTGATGGGGTCTCCTATCGCCTTTGCCCTGCCGGCATCTGTTGTAAGTATCTCGACCTGCTTTACAGGCTTTTCAAAGACCTCTGTCATGTTTCCACAGATATATGTCACCATTCTAACATTGTCAATAATATTGGAGTATTACGAAATTTATTGTAGATGTTGAAATAATATGGTAATAATATAGTGAAGGTGAAGACCATGACAGCAAAGGTCAATTTCAAGATTGGAGGGATGATGTGCTCGTTTTGTACCGAGACCATCCAAAAAGCGCTCACAAATACAAAAGGTGTAAAAGAGGTAAATGTCAACATGGCCCATGAGGAGGCACTTATAACCTATGACCCTGAAATCATAACTCCTGGAAAGATAAAAGACGTGTTATCAGGTCTTGGATATACCATAAAAGATCCAAAAAAGCTTAAGTCCTTTGAAGAGGAGGAGCGTTTATTAAAGCGTGAGAAGAGGAGGGTTCTTGCAGCAGGCACACTTAGTATTATCTCCTTTAGCCTGATGAGTGTGATGTGGAGCGGGATTCGTTCGCCGTATTTTAAATGGATTATGCTCACACTGGCCGTTGTCACTCTCTTTGGGTTGGGCAGGCACATACTCATCATGGCATACAGGGCAGGTAGAAAAGGTATTGCAAACCAGCACGTTCTCCTGAGTCTCGGTGCAATTGGCGCACTTGGCGGGGGGCTGCTCGGATTCTTTTTACCAGCGTTTCCTATTCCGGATTTTCTTGGAGTTACCGTGTTTTTGACCACCTACCACATACTCAGCGGCTATGTCTCTGCACTGGTCAAGACAAGGAGTTCCCAGGCGGTCAGAAAGCTTTTAGAGATGCAGCCCCAGGAAGCGAGGGTTGTCGTCAAAGAGGGGGAGAAGAAGGAAGAGGAAAGGACAGTGCCAATCGAGGAAATCAGGAGAGGGGACATTGTGCTTGTTCTCCCGGGTGAGAGGATACCTGTTGACGGTGAGGTCGTAGAGGGGCACACAAGTGTGGACTTTTCCCTTGTTACAGGTGAGCCGCTTCCTGTTGACGTTTCTGCTGGCGGTGAGGTAATTGGCGGCTCGATAAACGGCACTGGTGCAGTAAAAATCCGGGTTACACGCACGGGCGAGGAAAGTTTTCTCTTTAACGTTGCAAGGCACGTCGAAGAGGCAAAGGCACTAAAGCCCGGCATACTTCAGCTTGTTGACAGGATACTCAAATATTTTGTTCCGGGTGTAATCTTCTTCTCGGCAGGGGCTCTTCTGTTCTGGATTCTGGCTGGCTGGATATTTCAGGACGAGCCGAACTATGTAAGGGGGATCTATGCAGCCATCTCGGTTCTTGTCATGGGCTACCCGTGCGCACTGGGGATGGCCACACCCCTTGCCATTATAAGGGGCAGCGGGATGGCTGCCGGCAAAGGCATACTCATGCGCAGTGGGGACGCCTTCCAGGTCTTCAAAGATGTCAGGAAGATTGTGATTGACAAGACTGGCACACTGACTAAGGGACTGCCAACGGTAAGAGAGGTCGTTACCTCAAATGACTTTAAAAGAGAGGAGTTACTAAGCCTTGTTGCGAGTGCTGAAAGGCGTTCTGAGCATCCCCTGGCAAGGGCAGTCGTCGAGTATGTCAGTGGGGAAGATATACCGATTTATGATCCCGAGGAATTTGAAGCCGTACCAGGGCAGGGTGTAAGAGCCTGGGTAAATGGAAAAATTATCAGAGCTGGAACACGTGAACTTGTATCTGGTGGTGTCGGGCGGGATTTAGATGATTCCGATAAGAGAGCTGAGATGAGAGACGAAGTATTAAAAAAGCTGGATGAAATCGAGGGCAGGGGCAATACGTCCATCCTGGTTTCGGTGGACGACTCTATTGCAGGGGTAATTGCGATATCTGACGTGCTCAAAGAGGATGCGAAGGAGTTCGTCTCGAGACTGAAGGAGATTGGAATTGAACCGGTGATGGTGACTGGCGACAACGAGAAGACCGCGCAAAGCGTGGCTTTGGAGGTGGGTATTAGAGAGGTTTTTGCGCGCGTACTCCCTGATGAGAAGTCCAGGAAGATCAGAGAACTCCAGCAGCAGGGCTACCGCACGGCCATGGTAGGGGACGGGATAAATGATGCACCGGCATTGATGCAGGCAGATGTGGGGATTGCCATAGGTGCCGGGACCGACATAGCTATTGAATCTTCTGATATTGTCATCGTTGGGGACCGCCTCAATAGCGTGATAGATGCGTTTCACATCAGCAGGAACAGCTACAAGAAAACTGTACAGAATCTTGTCCTGGCATTTTCTTTCAACGGGATAGGCATCCCCCTTGCAACAACAGGACTCGTCCATCCTGCATGGGCCATGGTAGCAATGGCGTTGAGTGTGAGCACTGTCCTGCTGAATTCCTTTGGTGTGAGGCTTAAAGGCAAGATTACTTCTATACCTGCCCACCTTGGCTTTAAGGCGAGTCACGGGCTTAAAGGCAAGATTACTTCTATACCTGCCCACCTTGGCTTTAAGGCAAAAGAAAGAGACAGGGAAAAGACCCTAAAAAGGATTGGCCTTACAGTACCTACGATGCACTGCGAGAGCTGTCTTTTCAAGATTAGAAAGGTCCTTAAGAAATATAATGGTATAAGAAAAGTCGAGGGGAGGATGGACACAAAGGAGCTGATAATACTCCATGATGGCTCGGTCAGTGAGGATATGATAAGAAAGGCGATTTCTGAGGCCGGGTACGGTGCAGATTCATGCCGGAGATAGAGGGTGTTGCGGAGATTTAGGGGGGCCGGAGGGAGGAGTTGGAGGGAAATAACGGATGGTGGGTATGTGAAGTCCGAGCCGACAGGCGAGGATTTGGGCGAAGTGCCGAAGGCACGAAACCAGATACCGCTTGTTATACGC
>WAQR01000138.1 GCA_015520145.1 Candidatus Hydrothermarchaeota archaeon | reverse complement strand
GTGGGTGAGTCATCAAAATAGACCTGTATTGTAGCATTGCTATCTGGAAACCATTTTGCTAAAGACCTCGGGATGGCCACCAGACCTTTATCTATCCGGCTTTGAGTTATTTTTATTGTGGCATAGTTGTAATTGATTTTACTTTCAGTCTCAATCATCTTCGATAGGTTCGACTTCATCGCAATCAGTCCAATCTTCCAAAGTTGCTATTAATTCATATTTCATTTTCCTTGATTTCATCCACCATAAATTTTTCAATTAACGACATATAAAACTCTCGTCTCTCATATCTCTTCTAAGACGTATTTTTGGTCTCCCATTCCAAGGGCTTTTGCAGTTAATACCTGGGTCTTCCAGTCAGTACCTGGATTAATCAGGTTGAATTTATCTGCGAATTTATCTGCCGTGGACCCGGGTGCCCCGATATTTTCTGCTTCGCTTCCCGGGACTGCCGGACTCTTGTTTATCAGATCAATGCATGCCCTGTCTATTGCGACAGGGTCAAACGATGCGAGAGCACCGATATCCGGGACGATTGGGATGTCTGAATGAGGGTGACAGTCGCAGTGCGGGATTACATCCATCAAGAGATTGATATAGCCTATTTTATCAAAGAATTTTACGACTGCTGCGGCATTTATTGCTATCCTCTCGCATAACTCTTTTGGAGACGTTTCTCTTGCTGCCTTTACCGCGTTTTTATCGCAGATATCAAGGCAAACGTTGCACTGCACACACGTATCCTGGATTATCTCCACTGGCCTGCGGGCGATTGAACCAGTCGGACAGGATTCAACGCATTTATTGCAGCCGTCGCATTTTTTGGGGTCTATATTTAAATCGCCCTGGTAGTGGACCCTGTATTTGCTGGTCTTTGTGACAAGGCCAAGGCCGAGATTTTTTATCGCGCCGCCAAACCCTGCCTGTACGTGCCCTGTTGCGTGAGACAGGACGATTAATGCGTCCAGGTCCTCAATCCCTTTTGCAACATGAACGTCTTCTCCCCGTTCTCCTGCCCTCACCTTTATTCCATCGATTCCCATTTCCCCGTCTATAATTTTAATCGGCGCGCCAAGTGTTTCTTTACAGAACCCATTTTTCCTGGCGGCATCCAGATACTTTTTTGCAGAGACCCGACCTGCAAGCCAGCCGAGCCCGGATGTCTCGATAATAACAGGCTCCCCGCCGAGTTCTTTGACGATATCGACGATATGTGCTACATAAATCGGCCTTGGATAATGGACATCACCAGGTTCTCCCATATGTACCTTGAGTCCGACTGTCTCACCACTGCCAAACAGGGTGTCAAATCCTGCTGCAAAAAACAGCCTCTCAATCTTCTTTATCATGCTGCCTTCTGGAACCCACCACTTTCTGTAGTCCTTTACCCTGGCAGCTGCAAAATATACTCTGCTCATAGGTAATAGATATACCCTGTTTATTTATCTCTCTTTCGCTTTTTTATCTCTCTTCCGCTTTAGCTGTTTTCTGTCGTTTTCCAGGCGGCAAGGTTTTTGAATGGAAGCGTGGTTATAATATATTAATGGACCAAACTACAGCCATTCAGGAAATCCAGCTCCTATCTCTGCTACTCATCGCGGTAACAGTTGCGGTAATCACAAAATATATCAGGATCCCGTACACGATTTCCCTGGTACTTGTAGGGCTTCTGGTCGGGACATCCAGGATAATCGAAGGTGTCGAACTAAGCGAAGAGGTAGTCTTCTATATCTTCCTGCCACCGCTTCTATTTGAAGGGGCGCTTAGAATGGACTTCCAGCACCTTAGAGAGAATGCGATATCAGTTGCATTCCTGGCGGTTCCAGGCGTCATTGTTTCAGTTGCGGTTATCGGGTCGATAATCCATTATATCCTCGGCATCTCCTTCCCAGTCTCCCTGCTCTTCGCAGCCCTCATCACCCCAACTGATCCTGTATCTGTCCTGGCACTATTCAAGAGGCTTGGCGCGCCAACAAAACTGTCAACGATACTGGAAGGTGAGAGTGTATTCAATGACGGGACAGGTATTGTCGTATTCGGGATAATCTCCGGGATGATATTAACAGGCGAGATTGACTTCATAAAAGGCGGGATAGACTTCATCTCTGTCTCTCTTGGTGGTGCACTAATCGGGATTGTCATGGGATATGCCACATACAAGGTGCTGGGCTATATCAACGACCACCTCATAGAGGTGACCATCACACTGATACTCGCCTTCTCTGTATTCTTAATCGCAGAACAGCTCCACGTCTCCGGAGTGATAGGCGTGGTCTTTGCAGGACTTGTAATCGGGAACTACGGACAGGTCCTCTCAATGTCACCCACTACCAGGGTCGCGCTGGTGACTGTCTGGGATTTTGTAGTCTTTATTGTAAACTCTCTCATATTTCTTCTTATAGGAAACGAGATCCATATTGAAAGGCTCATATCTTCAGTTGAAGATATCTCAATTGCAATTGCAGCAGTTCTGATAGCCCGGCTTTTTGTGGTGTATCCTGTCTTTGGGATCATAAACTTTTGCACACGAGATAGGATTCCATTGAAATGGCAGCACATCATTTCCTGGGGCGGTCTTCACGGCACTATACCAATTGCCCTGGTACTTGGCCTGCCGAAGACACTCCCGGACAGGGAGCTTATACTCACACTGACGTTCGGCGTTGTCCTGTTCTCCCTTGTGGTGCAGGGGCTCACCCTCGGGCCGCTTATATCAAAATTCAGGATAATAACCATCTCACAAAAGGAGCGGGAATACGAGGAAAAGCTTGGCCGTGCAATCGCCATAAAGGCAGCAAAAGAAGAAATCAAGAATATGTATCAGGCAGGCGAGATATCCCTGACAATCTTCAACGAGTTCCTTGACAAGTACGAGAAGCAGACCGATGAACTTGCAAAGGATATTGCTGCTATTGTAAGCGACCACGAGATATTACAAAAAGAGGAACGAGCCTTGGTTAAGAGACGGGCACTTCTGGCCAAAAAGAGTGCGGTTCAGGACGCATTAAGACGCGGGGTGATATCGGAACATGTAGCCAGGATACTCGCTGAGGAGATTGATGTTGAACTTGATTTGCTTTATCATGGGGAGGTTGAAGAACTGACGGATACGAGAGGCGATGCCATCCAGACATAGAAATCAAGACTCTTTTATTTGCCGGGTCGAATTGGCTGGTCGAGTTTGTTGAAATCAAAAAAAGGTCTATCTGGCCGCTGAAAGATTTATATAGGATAAATGCGCCGCCATATGGTCAAAATAGACACAAGAACCCAATAATCTATTACGATATTTGAGGCGGATATATGTATGATACGTCTGATATCGGGTAATTCGATACGGATTAGCGATATGTAATGTCTGCAAAAGAGTGACTGTCCAATTAAAATGGGGTTTTTGGGGCGTTAATTGGATGAGCTCATAACAACCAGATTATTTGACCACAAAATTGATGTTCGCATGATCTTCATCTTCCTTTATAATTTTATCTCCTTTTTCACTCTTTAGAATCTCTGTAACCAACTATTCAACCAACTATTGCAGTACGCCGTTTTCATTATCTCTTATTATTTACTATCTAAACCGCTCATATTTCATCAGCACCTTCTTTTCAATTG
>WAQR01000137.1 GCA_015520145.1 Candidatus Hydrothermarchaeota archaeon | reverse complement strand
TCCTTGGATGTGCCCATTCCATAGGAAACGACAGGGCAATAATTGAAGAACTTGCCATCAAAGCAGGGGTGTCAGGTATCGCGCTGCCGACCTCCAGGACGAGGAGGATTGCAGAGAAGATGGGCATCGAGGTAAGGGAGCAGGCGACCTGTTGCGCCATACCCTATGACGAAAGATTTGAAGAACTTGAATAGATAAATAGACTTAAATATGGGCAGGGAAATGAATAGAGATAAGATGGACAGCATGGATAAAATCAGGGTTTCTATCGGCACAGCCGACCTCATTGGACTTTACAAGAGAAATCTAGATATAAAGATGGAAACCGCATACTTACTGATGTACCATAACAGCAGGTGTACCTCGAACTGCAAATTCTGTGCCCAGGCAAGTGGGGCAAAAAGCAGCCTCGACCGCATAGCCAGAGGGGTCTATCCCCAGTTCCCTCTAAAAGACGTGGTAGAGAGACTCGCCTGGGCAGTAGGAGAGGGGCGGGTGAAACGGGCGTGCATACAGACATTGAATTATCCTGGGATGTTTGCAGACCTCCTAGGACTTGTCAGAAAGATAACGGACGCGGTTGAAATGCCTGTCAGCATATCCAGGCATCCAATGAACCTCCAGGAGCTTGAAAAACTGCAAGAGGCAGGTGTGGATCGAGTCGTCATACCACTTGATGCAGCAACGCCCAGGGTATTTAGAGAGATAAAAGGTTCAGGGGTCGGAAACAGATACACGTTTGAAGGGCACCTGGAAGGTTTAAGACTGGCATTGGAAGTTTATGGAAGAGGAAGGGTTGGGACGCATCTCATCATAGGCATTGGTGAGAGTGAGGAAGACGCATTAAGATGTATTACCCGGTTACTTGGGCTTGGCATAGATATCGGGCTTTTCGCACATGTACCCATCCCGGGGACGCCTCTAGCCAGAGTTAAGAGGCCTGACATCTCATCTTTTCGAAGGGTTCAACTCGGCATGTACCTTTTGAAAAAAGGCCATGGATTCGATAGGTTCGTTTTCAATAACGGAGTACTTACGGATTTCGGGATATCTGGAGAGGAACTTGATGAAATAGTCGAGCTTGGAGAGCCTTTCATGACCGGGGGTTGCCCAAACTGTAACCGCCCGTTTTCAACCGAGAGTCCTGGAGGGCCATTTTACAATTATCCTGAAAAACCCACTGGTACAGAGCTTTTGAGAATTAAAAATGAACTGGGGATAGTTGAGCATAGCAAACCATAAGAGCGGCAACCACAAAAGCGGTAGAAATGAGCATCAATCAGATATTAAAAAAGGCACGGACTGGAGGAGGTGTGAGTTACAAAGAGGCTAGAGAACTTTTTTCAGCAGACGATGAAACGAAGTTATTCGAAGCAGCAAGAGAGACAGCACTTGAACATCACGGCAGGAGGGTTACGCTGTATAAAAACGCTTTCCCACCTGTATCGGTAAGTGGAAGCAGATGCAGGCTCAACTGCAAACATTGTGGAGGACATTACCTCAAACACATGATGCCCGCAGCTTCCAGGAAAAGGTTTCTGGAGGTCTGCAGGAAGCTGGATAAAAGAGGTGCGCCCGGGATTGTCCTAAGCGGAGGTAGCAGGAGGGATGGGACTGTACCTCTGGAAGGATTTGCAGGTGCTATTAAAACCGTCAAGGAAGACACAGCCCTTCGAATAATAGCCCATACAGGACCTATAACAGGTAGGGAGGCAGATATACTCGGGAGAGCTGGACTTGACGGCGTTCTCCTGGACGTTGTTGGAAATTCCAGGACGACCAGGGAAGTTTTCGGTGTCACTATCCCTCCAGAAAGATATATAAAAGCTCTTAAAGCCATAGATAAAAGCAGTATCCAAAACCTGTCTCCCCATATAATTGCAGGTCTGCATTTTGGAAATGTCCTGGGCGAAATCAGGGCATTGAGCCTGCTCGCTAACGCACGGATTGACAATATCGTT
Source organism: Candidatus Hydrothermarchaeota archaeon (assembly GCA_015520145.1). Taxonomy (GTDB): domain Archaea; phylum Hydrothermarchaeota; class Hydrothermarchaeia; order Hydrothermarchaeales; family WAQR01; genus WAQR01. The sequence continues at coordinate 5,910 of WAQR01000137.1, read as the reverse complement.
ATAATTGTTCTTATCCCTACAGCAGGCACGGTGATGGAGTCCATTAAACCACCTTCGCCAATAGAAATAGGAAAGATAATCTCTATAGCCAAATTGATGTACCCCGGGACACCTGTCGCCCTGGGCTGTGTGAGACCCGGGAAGAGGTATCGGGGTGAGATAGACAGGATTGCTTTAATGGCAGGCGCAACCAAGCTGGCAGTCCCCTCCTCCCATGCCAGGACGGTTGCCGGTGAACTTGGGCTGAAGGTGAAGGAATTCGAGCAGATGTGCTGCGCATGGATGTGAAGATTAAAGGCTGTATTAAAGCCTGTACAGATGTAAAAGTGACACTAACTATCCTTCTTTTCTACTTTTCGTACAGGCGGCTTTGTGGTTCTCTTTTTTCTCTGCGGTTCTAGGACAGGCCGATGGACTTTTGTGCCAATTTCAACCCCCTGACCCACAGCAAAACCCGGCAACCCCTTTTTGAACCTTGCCAGGAGTGAATCCCTGCCGTGAATCCTTACAATCTTCCCCCTGATAAGATCCCCGGAGGGCGTTTTCCAGAAGACCTTCTGGCCAATAAGCTTTCCAGGTGTCTCTTCGTCTGCCTTTATAATACAATAATTGGGATATACATCATACCTGTTCTTCCTGAATCCTACTATCTTTGCTTCCATTTTTCAACTACCCCGGTTTTCTAGGTTATTTTAAGGAAATCACATCATACAATAAATATGTTACGGACAATCAATACAACCGAATACAACCGCGCTGCTGACCTTAAGTCCATCAGCCCATATATGTCAGTTTCTCGAGTTCCTTTGTCTCAAATCTCTTCTGAAACCTCTCATAGGATGTCATTGTTTCTTTTGTAACACTCGATTTTACTGTCTTCATCGCCTGGGCAAAATGGGCACTTGTCACCTTCTTCTTATCAATATCTCCTCCCTCTTTCAGGGTTTCCCTTATGGCAATCATTGCAGCCTCCCTGCAGAGTGCTTCAATATCTGACCCGACATAGTTCTCGGTCTGTTTTACAAGTTTCTGGATATCAACATCATCTGCGAGAGGCATCGTTTTTGTGTGCACCTTAAATATCTCAAATCTGGCATCGCTGTCAGGTACAGGTACAAGCAGGACTCTGTCAAACCTCCCCGGCCTAAGCAGGGCAGGGTCAAGCAGGTCAGGTCTGTTTGTAGCAGCGATAACCACGATATTGTGGAGTTCCTCAAGTCCATCCATCTCTGTCAGCATCTGGTTTAGCACCCTCTCACCTACTCGTGACCCGACTTCCGTACCTCTTGACGATGCGATTGCATCTATCTCATCGAAAAATACGACTGTTGGAGCTGCCTGTCTTGCCTTCCTGAAAATCGTGCGGATAGCCTTTTCACTTTCGCCCACCCATTTACTTAACACCTCAGGACCTTTTACACTTATAAAATTCGCCTCACTTTCCTTGGCCACTGCCTTTGCCAGAAGGGTCTTCCCGCATCCAGGAGGCCCGTATACAAGCACCCCTTTTGGCGGCCGTATGCCCATCTTTGTAAATGCCTGCGGGTACCTGATCGGCCACTCCACAGACTCTTTTAGTTCCTGTTTTATTTCTTCAAGACCCCCCACATCGTCCCAGGTGATATTCGGGATATCCACGAAAACCTCTCTTAATGCAGAAGGTTCTGCCATTTTGTGAGCGTCTGTGAAATCGTCCATTGTGACAATCAGATTCTCCAAGACTTCCGGGGGGATGGTCTCTTCTTCCAGATTGATCTGCGGCAGAATCTTCCTCAATGCCCCCATGGCAGCTTCCTTGCAAAGCGCCTCCAAGTCTGCACCTACAAATCCATGGGTTATATCTGCAAGTTTATCCAGGTCAACAACTCCTGCACTATCTTTTATTATACCTGCCTTAACATCCTCTTCTGTGGCAAGCGGCATCCCCCTGGTATGTATCTGGAGTATCTCTTTCCTGCCGTTCCTGTCAGGGACGCCGATTACAATCTCCCTGTCAAATCTTCCAGGTCTTCTAAGTGCCGGGTCGAGTGCATCTGGCCTGTTTGTAGCTCCGATTACCACAAGTTTACCCCTAGACTTTAGACCGTCCATCAATGCCAGGAGCTGGGCGACCACGCGCCTTTCAACTTCGCCGTGAACCTCTTCTCTCTTTGGTGCGATTGCGTCGATCTCATCGATAAAAATAATACTCGGGGCATTGTCTTCGCCGTCTTTGAACATCCGTCTTAGGTTCTCCTCGGATTCACCGTAAAACTTGCTCATAATCTCAGGTCCGTTAAGTGAGATGAAATACGCGTTTGTCTCGTTTGCGACAGCCTTTGCAATAAGGGTTTTACCTGTCCCGGGAGGGCCGTGAAGCAGCACACCTTTTGGAGGTTCAATACCGAGTTTATCAAAAAGTTCTGGATGTCTTAGAGGGAGTTCTATCATCTCCCTTATCTTAAGTACCTCGTCTCTAAGCCCGCCTATGTCTTCATATGCAATTGTCGGGATACCTATCTTATCAGCTTTTGCAGGCGCTTCTTTTACAATTATTTCTGTGAAGTCCGCAACCCGAACGATGCCTGATGGTACTGTCTGGGTAACCGTGAACGGCAGAGTGGTTCCAAGGACACCTACCACAATCTTATCCCCTGCGACCACCGGCCTGCCTAGAAGTCGTCTCCTTACAAAATCCCCAAATCCGGCAGAGAATCTGATAGCCTGTGTCGGTGCGAAGACTATCTTTTTTGCATCTCGAATCTTTGATTTTTTTATTTTGACCTTGTCGCCCAGAGAGATGCGGGCATTTTGTCTCAGTATCCCGTCCATCCTTATGATTCCAAGACCCTCATCCTCTGAATATGCCCTCCAGACTACCGCACCAGTCGTCCTCTTACCGAGGATTTCGACAATATCACCTGTAGAGATGCCCAGGGCTTCCCTCGTCTTGGTATCGAGTCTTACAATCCCTCTTCCTACATCGTTTTGTATTGCCTCAGCAACTTTCAGTTCTATTTCCATACCTGTAAAACCTCTAAAACCTCATTTAACTCATTTAATATTTCACGTCACTATATATAAATAATTTACATCATAATCTACATCTACATGGCTCTTATTAATCTACATCACGGTCGTGTTCCAGTAGAATCCCGGGATCTCTATTACATCTCCCTTTTTAAGGTTGTGTCTTAGTGTTATTACATTCCCAAAGACGCTGACAATCGTTTGATTCCATGAAAACCCTGGAAGCTGAACAACATCCTGTGTCTTGGCCTGGCGTTCTATTATAACACTTGAAAGAGATACATAATATACCGTGGCATTAAACATGGTGTCCGGGTCGACTACGGTTTCTCCTCTTGTTGCGTTAATCCCGAACGTATTTTTGAAATCTTCTGGCGAATATTCCACATATCTTGGGATCGTAAATGTCTTTGATATGTTTTGTATGATCCTCACCTTCTGGACCTTCAGCGGGTCATAGGTGCCGTATGCCTTCTCTGGCGGGACGGTCACGTTTTTTGTTTCACCGATACTCATGTTAATGACCGCTTCGTCAAACCCTTCAATCATCCTGCCAGAACCTACTGTAAAGGTAATCGGCTGCCGCCCGTAGGAGGTATCAAATATACTGCCGTTTAGAAACCTGCCTGTGTAGTCCACTTCCACCAGGTCGCCTTTTTGAGCTTTCAGGACGTCTGATGTGCCTGACCTGCCTCTCGCCGGTGCTTCTCCTGCCTCTGCTGTCTCTCCTGTCCTTGTAATATTCCTGAGCGTGATCTCGAAGTTCAGCGTCTTGTTGGCAAGTGGATGGTTGGAATCCAGATAGATGTAGTTATCGTCGTAAGTTATCTTTATGGTGGCACCGTAGGGGGCTCTGACGGTCCTGTTTACAGGATTGTGTTTGAGGGTTATTTCGTCTTTTTTTTCTGTAGCAGGAGGAGGTGTGGTGGTCTCGTAACTCTGCTCTACCCCGCCACCGCCATTGTCGCCTATGATATTAAATAGGAACCCGCCTGCAATTACTCCAAAAAACATAACGCCTGCAAGCGATAGGATGAGCAGGATATTTTTTCTGCCTTTCTTTTTCGTTCTTGCTTTCCCTGGTACTCGTTTCCGCTTCATGATGTCCTAGAATTGTCGGCATTGAAAATAAAGTTTTTGGATGATTCTGGATAGAAAGATTTAAGGAACTTGATGGACTACTGAAAAAAGGACTGAAAAGAGATAAGGTTCAAAAGGTTGTGTTCAAAGGGTTCTATAAAAGATGGAAATAGATGGGAATCATGAAGATCCTGCTTGTAACCGGAAAGTTTGCGGAAAAAGAGGCAAAAAAACTTGCAAAAAAATATGGGTGCGACGTTTTGGTAGCACCTGTTGATATTGCATCGTTTCTGTCGGTGGAGACGGTTAGGAGAGAGGATATCAAAGAGAGATATGACCTCCTGATAGTCCCTGGCACACTTAAAATCGACCTGGGAGAAGTTGAAGAAAAGACAGGGATAAAAACCGTCTTAGGTCCGACAGATATCGCAAATCTCGGTATCGTGTTGGAGAATATCGACAGGATCAAGCTGTCCAAAACCGTGCCGGCAGACAGGCTTTTAAAAGCCTTGCTCAAAAAGAAAGCCCTGGATGATATCAAAAAAACAGATTCAAATAGTTTTGTCAAAAAGATGCTTTTGAGGAAAGGGAATTTTCTTGTTGGTGACCTGCCTGTCGGGCGGGATTTTCCGCAGAGGGTTGTTGCAGAGATTGTAAATATCGGTGCTCTGGACAGGGAGAGGCTGGTAAGGACGGCAGAGTACTATAGAGATTGTGGAGCAGATATCATTGATCTTGGAGTAAATGAAAAGAATCCAGATATTGTAAAGGATGCAATCTCTTATTTAAAGGACCTCAAATTACCTCTCTCAATTGACTCGATGGAAAAAGAGAATATTGACGCAGCAATAGATTCCGGCATCAATCTTATTTTAAGTTTTGACAGGGCACTTTTAAAAGAGTACAGTGATATTGATGTACCGTCTGTCATAATCCCTGACAGGAAGGGGATTCCAGAAGACCTGAGGAGAAGGATAAAACTTTTGATGGATAACATAAAACTTGCAGAACGCAGGGGGTTTAAGACCATAATCGCAGACCCGATACTGTCACCTGTAAATTTCGGGTTTACGAAATCTATCATTGCATATAAAAAACTGGAAAAATACGGTTATCCCATGCTGATGGGTGCTGGGAACGTAACCGAGCTTTTTGATGCCGATTCTACAGGGATGAACGCACTGCTTTGTGCCATCGCATCTGAATGCGGGGTGGATATGGTCCTCACAACTGAGGCTTCCACCAGGACAAAAGGCAGTGTCAGGGAACTGTCAATCGCCTCAAAGATGATGTATCTTTGTAAAAAGAGAAATACCGTGCCAAAAGGTCTGGGACTCGATCTGCTGACAGATGAATATGGTTAATGAGCCCGTCCAATTAACCCTTTTATTTAAAAATTTTAAAAACCTATCTAACTTTTTCATTTTGAGGGTCGAATTGGCTGGTCGAGTTTGTAGAAATCAAAAAAAGGTCTATTTTGCGGTGCTGTCAACTTTAGGATTTAACCACCCCCAGTAGATTATTACACATTCTTTCGAACTCTGTTTTGCCCTCCACGGGATAAGGTGGTTCACCCAGTGTTTGATATATCCCGGCGTGGTTGTAGTACAGGACGAACAACCGCAAGAAATTAGAGACATATTTCCAGTGTCAGGGCTACCCAGGGATAACTTTGACAGCACCGTCTCGGAGTTGTGGTAACTTTTATATATGAGAATTGTATTATTTGAGGACTATTAATTAATATTCCTTGGCATATGAGATTACTCAAAGGAGATTTGCTACGGTTAAATTGATTATCACCAATGTACATAAAAGGAG